>JACQIF010000013.1 GCA_016198635.1 Candidatus Aenigmatarchaeota archaeon | reverse complement strand
GTTCAAAGGCAGTATGCCTTACCCCCCAGATTCTCTTTCTGACAAGTTTTCGTAATAGTCTCGTTTTAACGTCGTCGTCAGACGGTTCCAAGTCCTAGGCCATCACCCTACAGACTATCGAAATACCTCTCCATGTCTTTCGCTAATCCTCGCGAGCGCACGAGTACGTTGGCTTCATGGTTCTTCTCAAAAGACGTGAAAGACCAGTTCGTCGAGCCTATCAGTACGTAGTCGTCCACGACCAGCACCTTCGCATGCGTCGTTACGTCAGCCCCGTCGAGACGCGCGTCTATGCCACGCGCCCGCAGCATGTTCACGACATTTCTTGCATCCTTGTCGAACTCATCCACAACGACGCGAACGTCAACCCCACGATCCCTTGCCCCAGCCAGTGCATCAAGCAAAACATTTGTCTTCGAATCTGGATATTTGCTATAGTACTTGGCGTTGAATGCTATCAGCCTGACGGACGTGTTGGCGTTTTCAATCAGCTGCCGCGCGACAGAGAAGTATTCGCGGTCCGCGACGAGGACGACTTCCCCTTCTTCGGGAAGTGGCGTGTGCGCGAACTGGTAGATATTGGCAGCGAGCAGGATTGCAACGATAATGTATCCTATCTTCATGGCAGTTCGTTGAACGCTCAGAAGGTCATTCTTTTACGACCACCGCGGTGGTAGTATCTAGATGAAACCAGTAACCCTTAGATACAGAACGAAGAGTATTATCATTATCGCTAAAATCACGTTGCGCGGGTCTATAGTCCCTTTACCTTCTAACATCAGCAGGCGCCTCTCGATAACTTCCAGCCTATTCTGTACCCCGTCGTATATAAAATACAACGCGCCAAAGATGACAGAGAACCCCAGAATGATAAGAGCCGGAATATCCCTTGCGCTATAGAACTGCAGCATCGCGGGGATAAATCCCAGCAGGACTACCATAATTGTTTGAAGCGTGTGCTTTTCATCGGACATCATTTGTTTTGTTTCCCGCTAATTTATAAAACAAGCACGGCCACTGCGGTGGTAATACTATTTTATGGCGGTTCCTGTCCGCCCAGCGTCTCCACATGATCCGCTGCGTTCCGCAGCGCGATGGAAAACGCAGGCTCCGTGCCTACAACGACAGTCTCTTTGCCGTATGCCTTCGCCTTGAGAACGACAGGGGTGAAGTCCGCGTCGCGCGTGGCCACTGCAATAATATGGATTTTAGGATCCAAGATGCCTTCCATCACAGACGCGCCCATCATCGCGTCCACGTCGCTCTTCTCCTCGCGCGAAGCGCCGCCCATCACGACCACAGGCTCCCATCCCTGGTTAGCCACTGCCTCTATCATCTTCTGCGGAGTGAACTGGTTGAGAAACACGCGCGCGATGACGACGCGGCCATACGTACGCACACGCGTCCGCAGCTGCTCCAGGTCCGTATTGAGCTCTTTGCGAAGCAGATTAGGCCCATCGACGTACAGCGCGACGTTTTTCTTGCCGCTCGTTGGCACCATCTTCTTCAGGCGAAACATACGACCACGCTAAAGACGCGTTAATACGTCTATAAAAACCTCGTTTTTAATGTCTCTTCGTCGTGCTCTAGGAACGCACGGCATGGAATCAGAACGATAGCAAAAGGTGAATACGGCCATGGAAGAAGACATACGCAAGGAAATGTTAGCAGAGATGCCTGAGATACCCACCAAGAAAATTCTCCTCGACCGCGCATTCAAAAAGGCATCCACGCGGGCGTCTGTCGTGCGTTCGGAGAACAAGGAGTGGGCCGCACGAGAGAAAGAGTCGATACGCATAGGCATAGCAGGCGACATACTTGCGACGCAACTGGAAGAGCTCGTTACGAACACGTTCTCGTACGACAGGCTGACACCGTTCTACAAGGAACTGGTAGGCGTGCTGATAGACGTCGACCATTTCAAGAAAGCGTTAGGCTCGCTCAAGTGGGCTTCACAGGAGATCCGCAAGCTCAAGTCCCTCTATCTGGGTCGTCTACGCAACTCGCGGGCATACGATACAATGCGACGCCAACGAATAGAGTTCTACGGAATCGCTTCCGCGACCATCGACAAGATGAAGAAAGAGTTTGCGTACCTCGCGGAGTGCAAGTCGACGCTTGAGAATATGCCTCACTTGAAGGAGTTGCCGACGGTCGTGATAGCCGGGATGCCGAACGTAGGGAAATCGTCGCTGCTTGCTGCGTTAACAGGCAGCAGACCAGAAGTACAGCCTTACCCATTCACGACAAAGGGGCTCATGGTCTCGTACGCAGAAGGGCACTATGGCGACATACAGGTCATCGATACGCCCGGTCTTCTAGATCGTCCTCTAAAAGATAGAAACAAAATAGAGCGCCAGGCCATAGCCGCGCTGAAGCACATAGCTTCGGTTATCGTATACATCTACGATCCTTCTGACACGGCTTATGCTATGGAGCAGCAAGAGTCACTGTTCAAGGAGATCAAAGCGGCGTACAAGATACCGATCGTAACGGTCTACAACAAGTGCGACATCGCGCGCCGCGAAGGCGCCCGCTGTGTTTCTGCCGTCACGCGCGAGGGCGTGGACGAGCTGTGGAATGAGGCTTTGAGAATGGTTTACAGGAGAACCGATGGATAAAGAATATATTTATTCTGGTTCGCTGAATTATAGATTCGATGCGGTACGCTTCAGACCCAGTACCTTTCATAGAGCCTTACAGAGGCTGTTACATCTCGCATATCGCAGGATTCTCGGACCTCCTGAAACCAGAATCGATAGGCGTTAATCCGCAGGCGCTGTACGGAACGCGCATGTTTCCCGGCCAGGCAGTGACGCTGCGCCTGGACCCTCCGCGTCGCAACCCGACGCCTCTGTACGCGCAGAAGGCCTTCAAAATCGTTGCGTTACTGCCTCCCAAACAGGAAGAGGCACGCCCTAACTATGCGGACGGTCTGCTACGGGCGCACGTTCTGTCCTTTTATGGTGTCGTCCTTTCCTCTACAAACGATGCCTTTGAAAGGATCCATCCAGGAGACGACGTGGCGTTAAACACTATGGGTGAGGAAGGTAAGTTGCTCCTGCAGCGCGTGGTCAAAGAACACCTGTCTAGCTACTCGTCTTAACGAGAGCATCCTCCATTTTTAGTCTGGTCTGCAGGAACTTCTCGATTGTTGCGATGTTCGTGCGCACGTGTTCTGTTATCTCCTGCACACGGACTTCTCCGCCAGCCAATGCGAGGAACGGTAATATCATATCCGAAGCGTGGCTGTCGAGCGCACCCTTCGAGTTCATCGCAGCCAAAAGGCGCTGCGCCGCCGTCTTGCCCACGTCCTCCGCACGAACGCCGCGTTCTCCAAGGGAATCGCCTCCCAGAACCATGCGTTCGTACTCTGCATAGCAAACTATTCCAGAGCCAGGGTTAAGACTGTCTGCGTAAGATATTTCGTCCGAGACTTTGAGCCCAGCTGCATTAAGCGCGTGCTTCGCAGCTTTCGCCTGCCGCTCGGCAACGTAGGCCTTCTGTAGTTCTTTGGAAGCGATTGACAGTACACTTATTTTTTCTAACTTGACACTTTCTGTAACTATCATTCGTCCTTTCGGTTTCCATGGTTGCAGGACGAACACCGCGTCCGCGCCACCTTTCGGATAGAAACCGTGGCGCTGCACATCAAAGGACGCGGTGTAGCCGAATCTTGCCATTATCGGCAGAAATACGCGCGTCAGGTAATCGATGGGCGGCGCCCATTTGCCGTACGTGGCGCCGCCGCGCACATGCACTTCCAGCGGTTTCTTGAGAACGTACGGCGTTAGCTGCAG
>JACQIF010000017.1 GCA_016198635.1 Candidatus Aenigmatarchaeota archaeon | reverse complement strand
TTGTCATGGTTAACACATTCGATCGTGAACAGTCACAATCCAAAGAAAAATACTTTCGACAATGTGTTAGGGCGGCCGCTGAAGGTCTTGGAATAAGTTCTCCAGAAGTTAGTGTGTGGCCTGGCAGATGCCCCTACAGCACCAGAGATATGGAAATCGCTCATGCTCATGTAGATATGGGATTGGTGTGCATATCTCGTGGTCGTTTAGAATCAATGGGTCTCGGCGAAATAAAAGAAACGGCAACGCATGAAGTAAGTCATATGATATATGCTGACCACGGCACGGAATTTCATAGAACTAAAAATAAATCTAGCCTAATGATATGGCATCAGTCGCACGAACCGCCTGTATTAAGCGAAGAGGATCTTCGAAAAATAGCTTTGCGAAAGCCTAAAGGCACGTGTAACGAACTGTCTTGTAAAAGACGCGGTAAATTGAAAACATGTGAATATTGCAAACGGTTTTTCTGTGAAACGCATGCCAAACCTCGTATGGCATTAATTTTGAATCAAGTTAATCGTGAAAAAGAGCCTATGAGAAGTAAGTTAGAAAAGGAATATCGCCGAGGAGATGGTCACCCAGACTATCAGTTCACCCAGTTCCGCTGGCAGAGACTCGAAGATGAAGAAACGGAAACGAATGAAATATTTGATACATTCTTAGACAAATCAAAGAAAATAGATTACCGTAGTAAGCCTTCTAACAATAGACGTTCGTGGGAAAGTCCGGTTCCTAAACGCTGGTCATGGAAAATGTTGTTTAAACAGGCAACGCTTGTCTTAGCAGCGACCGCAATCTATATTGCCATATCGTCAGGGTCTTGGATGCCGAATGAAAGAGAACCACAGACTACTCTTTTATTTAATACGACGCGCTCTCCGACATGCGATCAGGCAGGTCTTACGTTGACGTCTGTGGTTTATAACGAACAAAATAATTCGTTCGTAGTAACCGTTGCTAACATTGGTATATTAGACCTAGCGAATTTTTGGATCAAAGGATTTGACCCGATTGGAAGTTATGCGGTACTGACTCCTCCAGATTCTGATGTGATATTAGTACCAGGCGATACTAGAGACTTCGTACTTCAGGGACCATTTGTCCTTCAACCCATTATACAATTGCAAGCGATGAATCAACAATGTCCTCAAATAGTAAGCAATGTATGCACGTATTCAGGTACAGTGTATTCTTGCTGACGAGGTAACCTAACCAAAGTACTTCGTCGCTTCCTTCTCCGCGGCCTCGATTGACTTCTTCCGCATGTCTATCTTGTTGTAGTACTCGACGATGTCTTTGGACAGGCTTGGGCGGGCTTCTTTCATTGCCGCTGTAAAGTGCTTTTGCTTGACGACCTTCGCGGACATGCTCTCGCGCAGGGCGCCCATCGCAGCCTCGCGGCACAGCGCCTCTATATCCGCACCGCTGTAGCCTTCAGTACGTTCCGCCATGGTCTTGAGGTTCACGCCCTCGATCGGCATGTTCTTCGTGTGTACCTCCAACACCTTTAGGCGCGACTCAACGTCAGGTGGCGGGATTAGGACTTGGCGGTCGAAACGGCCGGGGCGCAGCAGGGCTGGGTCGATTATGTCAGGACGGTTGGTTGCTGCGAGCACAACGACTTCGTTAAGTTCCTCAAGGCCGGACATCTCCGTCAGAAGCTGTGAAACGACTCGTTCCATGTTTCGCGAGCCATCATCGCCGCCGCGCGCCGGCGCCAGCGAGTCTATCTCGTCGAAGAATATCACACATGGCGCCACCTGCCGGGCCTTCTTGAATATCTCGCGTATCATCTTCTCGGACTCGCCAACCCATTTGGAGAGGACCTGCGGGCCCTTTATCTAGATGAAGTTGGCGTCGCTCTCTGTGGCGACCGCCTTGGCGATGAGGGTTTTGCCGCAGCCAGGAGGCCCGTAGAGCAGTATGCCGTGCGGCGGGCGGATGCCAAGGCGCTTGAACGATTCCGGATTCTTCAGCGGCCACTCGACAGTCTCCTTTAGCCTCTGTTTGGTCTCCTCGAGCCCGCCTATATCAGTCCACTTGACCTTCGGGACCTCTATCATTATCTCGCGCATCGCGCTAGGCTGTATCATTTTCAGCGCGAAATCAAAGTCCTTGCGCGTGACGATGAGCTGCTTGAGAATATCCTCAGGTATTGGTTTGTCCTCCTCGAAGCCGCTGAGTTCAGGTATTATTCTCTTCAGGACGTGCATTGCAGCCTCCCTCGAAAGCGCGGAGAGGTCTGCGCCTACGAACCCGTACGTGACCTCAGCGATCTTGTCTATAGAAACGTCCTTGTCCAGCGGCATATTGCGCGTGTGTATCTGCATTATCTCCTTGCGGCCCTTCTTGTCAGGGACGCCTATCTCTATCTCGCGGTCGAAACGACCGGGGCGTCTCAGCGCCGGGTCTATCGCGTTCACGCGGTTCGTGGCTGCGATGACGATGACTTTTCCACGCGCCTCGAGGCCGTCCATGAGCGTAAGAAGCTGCGAGACCATTCGGCGTTCGACTTCGCCCGTAACCTCCTCTCGCTTCGGTGCGATGGCGTCTATTTCATCTATGAAAATTATCGCGGGCGCGTTCTCTTCGGCATCCTTGAATATCTTGCGCAGGTTCTGTTCTGACTGGCCGTACCACTTACTGACGATTTCGGGTCCGTTTATCGATAAGAAGTGGGCTCCGGCCTCGGAAGCCACGGCCTTCGCCAGCAGCGTTTTGCCCGTTCCTGGGGGGCCGTGCATCAGAACGCCTTTTGGCGGCTCGACTCCCAGACGCTCGAAGAGTTCTGGGTGCTTGAGCGGCAGCTCAATCATCTCTCGTACCTTTCTTATCTCCTCATGCAAACCGCCGATGTCTTCGTATGTTACGGTCGGGACGCGAACCTCCTCTATCTCGACGGCCTGCGGCTTCAGCTCTATTTCCGTTTCCTCTGTTATGCGCACGACCGTTTCCGGCAGCGTCTTCACGACAGCGAGCTTCGTCTCTGTACCGAAAGAACCGAACGGCGTCACGATATCAAACTCCGGGCCGAAGAACGACTCGAAGAAAGACTCTCCGCGGCGCGAGACGATGGACGTAGGAACTATTATGTCGCCTTTTATGAGAGGGCGCATGAAAAGATTGTTGCGCAGGATGTTCGGCGACATGTGAAGTATGATTCCCTTCTGCGCAGGAGCGAGCACTACTTTCTTCGCATCCTTGAACTCTGCGCGCCGCACTTTCACGAACTCCCCGACAGAGACGCCTCCGGCGTTCTTTCTCACGAGGCCATCCATGCGGATTACTGCGAGGCCGACGTCCGACGGATACGGCCGCACGGCGATGGCAGCGGTCTTGCGTTTCGCCTCGACCTCAACGATGTCGCCCTCCTTGACGCCGAGCTCGCGCATCACGCGCGCGTCGAGACGGGCGATACCGCGCCCGTACTCCTCGCGGCTCGTCAGTTCGCCGACCTTGAGCTTGACCTCCTTGACGGACATCATGATTCACCATTTATCGATGTTGCAGTTCCTTCATCTCATCGGGTTCGAGAAGCACAGGGAACGACTTGTACTCTATCTTGTTGTGCCACTCGCGAAGGTACATCAGTATACGCTCCATCTCTTGCAGAGCTACAATAAAAACGGAGTTGTCGACCTTTATATGCGGTATCTCGTCAAGAAGCCCCTCTCTCCTATAGTTGTAGACTTCTCTCCCGTGGCGCACGCGCTGCGCCCTGCCATAAAGGCCTGTGTAGAAGCGGTTTCGTTCGTAGTTTGATTCGAAGCGCTCGGAGTGCGCAGAGAAGGAGATGAGCACGGCTGTGCTGTTGCCACGCTGCTTTATCTCTATGCGCATTCTTGGACCACCGTTTAGTGTGTAAGTAAACACAAAACTATTTAAGGCTATGCACGTGTTTAATAACCTCTGCATACAAAACGTCGTATGGCCCACCAAAAGAATAGCAAAGCGTTTCTTCTTTCTCTAGTCTTGATAATCATAATCCTTGCCGCGTCGGTTCTCCTGCTGCTGAACAGGGGCGCTGGGACGAGCTTCTACTTGGGGATGGCGTTCTTAGTCCTGTCGTACATGCTTCAAAGGACCGAGCGATCCTGAAGTAAACTACTTAACGTAGCGTGTGCCATTGTAAGAGTTCATTATGACGTACGTCAATCCACGCCTTGCGACAGGATCGAAACCGCTGGACGAACTGCTCGGCGGTGGCATCGAACACGCGTCGCTGACGAACGTCTTCGGTCCTGCAGGCGCCGGGAAAACGAACGTCGCGCTTATTGCTTCTATAGCTGCCGTGCACGCCGGCAAGAAGGTCGTGTTCGTAGACACGGAAGGAGGCTTCTCGCCCGAGCGTTTGGCACAACTCTGCAACGGGTCAGACCTCGAACGCGTGACAAAGAGCATACTGATAATCGAACCCAAGACCTTCAAGGAACAGCACGAGACTGTGCGCAAACTGGACAAGATTGTTGAGAAAGAAGAGATCGGTCTTGTAGTCATGGACTCGCTCGTCGCGCTATACCGCCTGGAGATGGGCAACGGCGGCCATGTTGAAGCGAACAAGCGGCTCTCCGAACAGCTCTCTTTGCTATCGAAGCTCTCACGTGAGAAGAACATACCGATACTGATAACGAACCA
>JACQIF010000018.1 GCA_016198635.1 Candidatus Aenigmatarchaeota archaeon | reverse complement strand
TTCTTTATTTCGCCGCACTAACTATTTCTATGACATCGCGGTGCTTCAGCACGTGGTCACGCCCGATGCGTTGTCTCGTGCGGACGTCGTGCGCATACAAAAAGTTCTTGCCGAAATCGCTATGCAGCTTGTATGCAAAGTCTAATGCTGTGCTCCCGCCGGGCATAAGGAAACAGTCGGGCAGCACCCGCCCTTCGGAGTCCTCCAGTTTTCCCATGCCGCCGGGGAATATTGCGATATACTGCAGGAACTCAAAAACGGCTTTGTCCATAACGTTCTGCACGCCTGTGGAGCCGAAACGCTTGAGCAGCGTTCGTATCTTCTCAAGAGCCATTTTTTGTTTGTCGTTGATGTTGCCCTTTACCACAAAATCAGGGTCTCCGGGGCTGTATTCTATCAACCCGTGCTTCGCGGCCTCGCGCAGGGCCAGTTCCAGATCGGCCGCACAGGCTATTATGGTGTATCCAGGAAACTCTTTTTTCATCCTTTCGAAGTTGCGTTCGCTATCGGGCATGTCCATCTTGTTGGCTGCGATGAGTATCGGCTTGGTGCGCTTGCGCAGTTCCGTGGCGACCGCACGCAACTCCTCGCCAGTCCACTTGTCTATTGGTTTCTCGTGGAGGCCAAGGCCTTGCAGAACGTCTTTTACCATCTCTTCGGTTACGCGGAACGCCCCCATCTGCTTTGTCATCGTCTTCTCGACCTTTTCCTTCGTCTGCACTGCGGTGCGCGATAGCTTTTCCCAGCCTTTCTTGAGGATGCCGAGATACCAGAGGTCTATCTCCTCTTCGAGGAAGCGCACGTCCTGTACAGGATCGTAGCCTGTTGCGGTTTCGCCACGCTCGTTCGTCGTGCCTGACGCATCAACAATGTGCACGAGCACGTCGGCCTGGTTCAGGTCGTTCAGGAACTGGTTGCCGAGACCGCGGCCTTCGTGAGCACCGGGAACGAGCCCTGCCACGTCAAGTAGTTCCACAGGGACGTAGCGCGTTCCGTTGCGGCAGTACCCGAAGCGTGGGTTGCACTGCTTCCCGAACTCGATGTCGACGCACTGTACGCGAACGTAACCGACGCCGCGGTTTGGTTTTATCGTCGTAAATGGATACGAGGCTATCGCCACGTCCGCAAGCGTCACGGCCTTGAAGAACGTAGACTTCCCGCAGGAAGGTTTCCCGACGATTCCTATCAACATACGCGGAGTACTGAAGACGTTTATTTAAGCCATTCCCATATTGGATTGACTGTTATGGCTGCAAAGAAAGAACGGGGTTACGTCGTCGATACGTTCCACAAAATGCGCCGAGGCCCGCAGATTCTCACCCAAAAAGACATAGGGCTCATTCTGGGGATGACTGGATGCGGGAGCGGGTGGCGCGTCGTTGAGGCCGGCTCCGGCTCTGGCGCACTATCGATGTTCCTTGCGAACGCCGTCCAGCCTAAAGGAATGCTCTATTCGTATGATTGGCGTACGGAACATCTGGAGATAGCGAAAGAAAACATCAAGCGCGCCGGCCTCACCAAGTTCGTGGAGTTCGCGCACGCTGACATTGCTGCGGGCATTAAACAGAAGAGTGTTGAAATGGTCGTGCTGGACCTCGCCGAGCCGTGGCTGGTCGTCCCGCATGCCGAAGAAGCGCTCAAGCCAGGAGGTTTTTTCGTTGCGTATGTGCCGACGTACGAGCAGATGAAGGAGATCGTGACAACGCTGCGCAACTACAAGTTCAAAGAGCCGAAGGCATACGACCACGCTATACGTGAATACCAAGTCGAAGAGAACGCGACACGGCCTGTGAACGTGGGCCTCGTGCACACCGGGTTCCTAATATTTGCGAGAAAACTGTCGGGTATAAATAAAGTTGAGTAGTTCTGTTGATGCGGTTATGGAAGGGTTAACGTTATATATGTTTTCCCACCAACTACAAAGATGCAAAGAGAGATGCATCCGGTTATGCAAGTGGATAGAAGCATTGTGGATGGAAAACCAGAATATACACTGAATCTTTCAAGAGCAAATTTCAATCACTTATCTGCCGGCTGTCCTGATTTTGATAGATTAGTTGGGACCTCGCCCGGAGGTTTTTATTTCTGCCTATTCCCAGGCGCAGAACATATATCAGATTCGTTTAGACCTATGCCTGATAGAGAAGGTTATTATGCATATGTTGGCGTACCCTCGCCGGTTCCACCGCCTGAAGTTACATCGGAAGAGTTCGATAGACTAACCGAAGAATATTGCAACAATCTTGAAAGGGCAATTAATGAAAGTGCGAGGATTCCTATCAAAGAATCTCTGTTTGGGGTAGAGGGTATTTTTGGACATGCCACAATGAAAGTAAAGTCAAAATCGAATAATCTATAAATCCCATTCTATCTGGGACGCCAGCTTGGCGCGGTCGTTGAAGCGCAGCGCCTGGGAACGATGTGACGCTATGGAAAAAACGTTACAGAACTTCGGGAAACAGTGTGAGAGCGCTCAAACGCTAGGCCGCGGCATACGCGTCTCTGCGCAACGCGTTCTCATCGCCGGTGTCGGGGGCAGCGCTTTCGCTGGCGATGTTCTGCGAACTGTCGCCCAGGAAGCAGACGTTTACGTGCATCGGGACTATGGGTTGCCGCGTTTGGGCAAAGACGCGCTCGTTTTCGCCGTTTCTTATTCCGGCAATACGGAAGAAACGCTCTCCGCACTCCAGCAGGCCATCCAGGAGAAACGTCCTGTTGTAGGCATCAGTTCCGGCGGCAAACTGGAAGAGCTATGCTTGGCGCACCACACAGACCACATAAAAATCCCTGCAGGCGTGCAGCCACGGAATGCGCTTGGTTACCTGATTATTCCGATGCTCAATGTGCTTGAAGAGAACGGCATCGTTGGGAAGCAAGAGTTAGGCGGGTTGAGGAAAGAACTTGAGGACCCGGCAATCCGCAAAGAAGGCAAGCGCATCGCTGCGCTCCTTGAAGGAAAAACGCCGCTCATATACTCGTCCGAACGCATGGCGTGCCTCTCCTATGGGTGGAAGACTCGCGTTAACGAGAACGCGAAAGTACACGCGTTCGCGCACCGCGTGCCTGAGCTCAACCACAACGAACTGGTTGGCTACACGAAGAAGATTGGGAATTTCTACACGCTGATGATACGGGACAGAGAGGATTCCACGCGCGTGAGAAAACGCTTTGATGCGACCAAGAAAATGATAGAAGAGCTTGGCGGGGAGTGCTGCATCGTAGATACACGCGGTTCTGGGTTACTCTCACGGGTTTTCAACACGCTTCATATTGGCGATTGGGCATCGTACGAGCTGGCGTTGCGTTACGGCGTGGATCCAGAACCCGTGCATGTGATAGAGCGCTTCAAGAAGGAGCTAGGCTCGTAGGCGCCGGCCCAGTATCTTCTTCGCGTACTGCAGCGAGTCCTCGTATACGTGGGCACTGCATGAGAGCGTTGTCAGGGTTCCTACAGGGACGCCAAGCCTGTTGGCCACATACCTTTGGATTGTATGCGTCTGGTAGAAGTTCGCGGGCCAGCCGAAGAATACATCATTGTTCCTGATTATTGAGGTGACGTGCAAGGCGCCGCCGCGCAGCTTGAAATCCATGGAAACTATGCCAGGAACCTCGCTTGCGTTCTTCACGGAGTCTTTTCGTATGTCCCATGTCGCAACGACCGCCCTTCCGCTCATCGAATTTTCCTTGAGCAGCGGGATAATGAAGCCATCGACCTGGTTTGTCTTGTCGTTCATGAAAAGCCGCTGGCCGTATGTGTATATGTAGTCCGCGTTCGCGGCAGACAGAAGGCAGTCCGATATCTCTTCGATTGATGGGTACAGCCACCGTCCGAGCGAGTTCAATGATGCTATGGGCTCTTCCGGCCTCTTGGAAGGATTCTTGACTGTCGTCAGGACGTTCAAACATTCGACCGCATTCTGCTCCCTGTAATGTATTCGCGCGCCTTTCTGCACGACGTGGTGCAGCAGTTCTTTCCATGCCGTTAGCGCGTCATCCGCAACTATCTCCATACATATCACGCAAAACTTTTCAGGTTTTTCAGAGTGCCCTTTGGCGCGTCAGCCGCATACGCAAAGAACGGTATCTTGTATGTGTTGAGCATCATGTTCACTTCGCGGACAGCGTCCTCTGTGTTGTACGGGCCTTTCTTGTGCACGGTGAGCTGGAAGCCGCCGTCAAACATATCTGTTAGCAGCTCTTTCGAGCGCATGTTTTCGCGGAAGCCCTGGTCGTAGAAATCCTTCAATGCAGACACTTCGAGCCTGCTGCGATCCAGCGCAGTGGTGAAGTAGTCGCTTGACAGGGAAGCGTGGGCCATCGAAAAGACAGAACGGAACCGTGCAGGCATGCCGCACGATGCGTAGATGCTCTCCTGTGCCGTGCAGAACTCCTTGGCCCGTTTGCGGATCAGGCGGAAGACATTTTCCATCATCTTGGCGTCATACGTAAGGCGCAGGAAGTCGTAGTTCCAGAAGCGGATGTAATCCCTGGCCATGACGAATGGCGACAGCGTACCGCCGAGGGCCATCGTGTTTTTGAAACGCACGCCCGCATGCCTCCTTTGCATGGCGTTTCCGTAAAACAGGGATTTCAACGTCCTCTGTATCAGGTCATCGAACGCCTCAAATGAGAACGAGAATGTCTCGCAGAACTTCTTCACATCCACCATCAGGGTCATCTGTGACGCCAGCAGCACAGGCGACCCTTCGGTGCGCTTCATCTCCGTCGCGTCGAACGTATACGGGCCTGCTTTCCCTGTGAGGTACGGGACGGACGTGATGTCCTTGTTCTTGAAGTACAGTTTCCTGCCTTCGTAGGAGGCGAACGCCTGCTGGAGAAAATTGAAGTTGGTTTGCACGTCCTTTGACGACATTTCAAGGACAAAGCTTACCGGTTGCTCTGACGCTGCGCAGTGCTTTAGCATCTGCAAGATGCGCTGTTTTCCGTCCTTATCCAGCTCTGCGACATCCACTAGCAGGTTGATGCGTTTGCCGAAGTCTTTTGCGTCACTGCCTGTCCGTTTCAAGAACTCCGCCGCGTCATGCGCGCTGTTGGCATGCATGGCGAAGTTTGATATGCCTATTACGTCGTTGATTTCGCTGTACAAAGGCCCTATAGCCCGGAACATTGACGGGAGGTCCTGCATATCGAGGAGTAGCGCATTCGCCGTCTCGAGCCACGTTTCACCCGAGAACTTTACAAGCACGTGCTTCTCTTCGTACGCTTCCGTAGGCAGGGAAGGAACGCGTGGTTTCGTCAGGACGAGCGTGCGCTTCCTGTAGTCTTCGAAGACCAGCTCCTCGTTTCCGTTGAGCCCAAGCGTATAGTACTTTTCGCCGTTTGAGTCAGTGCGCGTCAGGCGTACTAGGCCGTGCTCCATCAAACGGTTCAGGTGGTAGAGGACGCGGCGGTGCAGGACGGCTTTCGCACTCTTGGCTTTCCGGATCTCCGGCGGAGGCGAGTGGACGCTTCCCAGAATCTTTCCTAACATGCCAAACTCTTCATGGTATACGATGGCCGCTATGTCCGATGTCGATACCTCTTCAGCCCTGTCTTTGAAGGCGAGCAGCACGTCGTGCGACCTTTTTTCCTTCAAGCAGGTCCCTTGAGTTGGATTGTTGTACTGAAACTATTTAATATACGTTTCAGGATTGTCCTGAACTGAATATGAATCCCCTGAACGAACGGGTGCGAATGGCATGGCAGTTCAGGGCATAATCGCCGCCTTTCGGGCATATCTCTACCCTACCAGTCAAATATCAGCAGCCTCCAATCCGTGGTATGGAAGCTCTTGTGGAGAAGTTCAGCGTCCTTGGGCTCTCTGAATACGAGGCCCGTACGTACGCCGCGCTGCTGCGGGCTCCCGAAGCCACAGGACCTTGGATCTCACACAACTCTGGCGTCCCCCTTTCAAAGGTCTATGAGGTACTGAACCGCCTCTACAAGAAAGGGTTTGTGCTGTTTAACCCGGACTCACGGCCGCGGATGTACAAAGCTTTCGATCCCCAATTGGTGTTGGAGACCTTTGTGGAAACGCAAAAGTCATTAATGGATGAAGCAAAGGCGCATCTGGTGTCCAAGCTCGCCAGGCAGCAGTCTGCAGAACAGGACAAAAATATCTGGATCGTTCAAGGCCAGGATTCGGTGGACGCGCTGGTCAACTCCCTTCTCTGCAAGGCCAAAACGGGCGTACTCTTCCAGTACGCCACTGAGCGCCACCGTGGCATCAGGGAAGAGCTTAAGCGCACTGCGGAGCGCGGCGTGTCTGTAGACGCAAAGCCCAGCGAGACTGCGTTGAACGTAATAAACATAGACGACCGGGAACTTCTTGTGTTTGCAACGAAAAAAGAGGCGCTGTGGATAAGAAATCCCGCGTACTGCAAGGCAAGCCCGCGTCACATGTGAACGTTCACGGTTTCACTTTTTGCCGACGCAAAAAATAATCTATATTCTGCAATATACAAATGTTTATAAATGGTCTTCACAACTAGTAAAAACACTAACTGTGCGGTAGAAACAGTTTCACATTCAATTCGCCGGGTGGCGAAATGAGCGAACCTTTCGGGCAAAAGGTTCACGTGAAACTTCACGTAAACACGAACGACGGTTGGTATACTCGAAATGGGCATTCCGAGTTAAGTGTTCAGAAGAGTTTAGGCAACTCATTCTAGAGGATAGTCTGTGGACTGTACTTAAAAAGCGTTTCGACACTCGAAAGTATATTTTACAGTCTATACGTCAAGGGAGGGGACGTGAAAATTCACGCTCACCGGAAATAGAAAATGGAGGATGGATAGAAATGGATTCAATAATACAGAACGCTTTTGAAAAGACATTCGGAAGCACCCAGAAACAGGCGACTCTGGCAGGCGCCCCAACAGGCGTCGACGCCCAGAAGATAAACGACGAGTTCGGCCTCGAGATGCACCAGGCGCGCATCGTGGTCGTAGGCTGCGGTGGCGGCGGTTCGAACACGATAAACACGCTGACTGAGATGGGCATCGATGGCGCGTCTACGATAGCCATAAACACGGACGCTCGTCACCTAGCTTCGATTAAGTCTCATAAGAAGATTTTGATAGGCAAGGAGCTTACGAGAGGGCTGGGCGCAGGAGGATACCCGGAAGTCGGCAAGAAGGCCGCTGAAGAGAGCCGGCGTGAACTAAAGGACGTTCTTGAGGGCGTAGACATGGTCTTCATCACAGCAGGCCTAGGAGGCGGCACAGGGACAGGCTCGGCGCCAGTCGTTGCGGAGATCGCAAAGAGCCTCGGGGCCATCGTAATAGCGACTGTAACGATGCCATTCAAGATGGAAGGCACCCGCCTGAACAAGGCCGAAGACGGTCTCTCAAGACTGCGCACAGCGGCTGACACAGTAATCGTTATAGAGAACCAGAAGCTGTTGCAGTATGCAGGCGACCTGCCGGTAAAGCAGGCGTTTGCAGTCGCAGACGAGCTCGTATCGACCATGATAAAGGGACTGACCGAGACCATAACGCAACCATCGCTGGTAAACTTGGACTATGCTGACGTCAAGGCCATAATGCACTCTGGCGGAGTCGCCCTGATAGGCATCGGGGAAGACGATTCAGG
>JACQIF010000022.1 GCA_016198635.1 Candidatus Aenigmatarchaeota archaeon | reverse complement strand
GACTACCTGCTCCGGTGGAAAACCAACGAGGAGTTCATTGAGTCCGTGTCTCTGATACGCAACTCGATGGAACAGCCGGAGTCCCGCCGCCACGGCGTCCTGGACGAGGCCGTCAATGTCGTGCTGACGGGCACGCGCGAGAAGATGCAGCGCTACTCGCAGTCGCTGCGCATGCCTGTGACGCTGATACACACGATGGGCATCATACTGCCTGTGCTTGTGCTGGTGATGTTCCCTGTCATTATCCTGTTCCTCGGGAAGTCGCTCAACCCGTGGGTGCTTGTGCTGGGCTACGATGTCGTGCTGCCGCTGGTGATATACTTCCTAACGACGCGCGTCTTGCAGAGCAGGCCCGTCGGTTTTTCTGTACCCGATATCTCGCTACACCCCAAGTTCGCGCCCCTCGGCAAGGTACGCGTTGGCGAGCGCCTGGTGCCTATGTGGCCTTTTGCGCTGGCCGCAACCATAGTGATGGTAGCTTTCTTCGGCCTGTTGCTGGCGCCGCATTTCTACGACATTACGTTCTCGACGCTGCTGCTCTCGCTGGCGCTTACGTGGTCGCTGGCCATCGGTGCCATCGGCTATTTCATCGCCAGCACGTCACAGCTGCTCAAGATAAGGAACGAGATTCGGCGCATTCAGGACGAGTTCGGGGAGGCGCTGTTCCGTCTCGGCAACACGCTCGCCCTTGGCTCGCCGCTGGAAAAGGCGCTGGAGGAGACTGTGCGAAAGTCTCCTGACCTCTCGATATCCGCGCTCTTCCAGAAGGTTTTGTACAACGTGCGCGAAGCGCAGCTCAACTTCGAGGCAGCATTCTTTGACCGCAAGTACGGAGCGATATGGGACTACCCATCGAAGCTCATCCTGAACGTGATGCGCATAATCATTGAGGCTACAAAGAAGGGCGTGCGCATCGCCGCGAACTCGGCGTTATCGATATCCCGCTACATCCGCCAGATACACGCCATCGATGAGGAGCTCAAGGACATGCTCTCCGAATCGACGTCGAGCATGCGCTTCATGGCGGCGTTCCTGGGCCCGATGATCGCGGGCGTTACGGTGACGATGGCAGGCATAATGATGCTCATCTTCCAGCAGCTCGGCCGGAGCATCTCCTCGTTGCAGTCCACGGACATACCAGGCTTTAACCAGATGCTGATAGGCGGCTGGGGAACGTCGGTAAACACAATGCCCATAACAGTCTTCCAGCTCGTTGTCGGAATATACCTGATAGAGGTAATCTACCTTTTGTCCGTACTGGAGATAGGCGTGGAGAGCGGACCGGACGATGTCGTGCTTATGCGCAACACGGCCGGGACGTCTTTATTAATCGGGCTTCTCGTCTATACGTTCAGCCTAGTGATAACATGGTCCATCTTCGGCACGACTATCGCTTCGCTGTTCACGGCCGGGGCGGTCTGAGCAGCAGCAAGGGCGACTATGAGATAGGCATGCTGAGGGGACTGGAGATCATATTTTCTGTCATACTCATCTTCGGCATACTGACAGGCGTCGGCGTGCTGACGAACCCGTTCACAAAATTGAACGAACAGCCAGAGCCTGAAGAGCTCGTCCTGCCTTATGCAATCAACGCTTTTAGCGGCGTTAATGACTGGACAGACTGCAGCAAGCAGGACGGCGGCTGGGCGTTTGCGAACGCGTATTGCCAGTGCTTTGGTTACGGTGGCGCAGCATCGCAAGCGGAGAAGCCTTGCTATCAGCAGAACGTAGGCCAGCGGTACAAACTCGCTACAGGAGCATGCACCTCCGTCGGTACGTCCGCCTGCTGCTCAAAGACGCTGTCTCCTGGCCCGTCTCCTGCAGATCCTATCGGAGACGGCTTTACAAAGGTTAAATGCAGGTGAGGCGTAAAGAGCGTATGCCTGTGCCAACCGGTCTCATATTGGCTATAATAGTCTTTGTCGCCGTGGCGTTCCTGATACTCACCGCGTTGTTGCAGGTAGGGCAAGCCGGTTCGCCAACAGGCCAAGGATGCAACCTGTTCTGCGTGGTCAAGGATTACATAGGCCGCTGCCCGCCGGGCGGCTGTTAGGTGGTTGAATGGCATACCAGGAAGGGCCTTCGCTGACGATGAGCATGATACTGTTCCTCATAATTGCTGTAGTTCTTATAATATTTGCGACAAGCACCGGACAAGCTGCAGGACAGTCAGGCGGCGGCGGCTGCGACATCTTCTGCGCCACCAAGGCAACTATAACAGTATCCACACCTTTCAATACTATATGCGGGTGCTAAGGATGGACAACAAAGGCGCTGAACAGATGGTATGGCTTCTGGGGGCGTTCGTGATAGCCCTCGTGATACTTGTCATCATAATATTGCTCACGCAGGGCACGCAGAATACTGCCAATCAAGGACTGGCCGGGATAGGGGAGCTTGTAAGGCAAACGCTCAACCCGCCTGCCACAGGTGGTTAGCGATGGACAAAAAAGGCGACGCGCCTTCCTTCCTCCTGATATTCGGGGCTTTCGTCATAATCCTGTTTGTTGCCGTGTCGCTATTCTTTATTATCAGGCAGGATGCGGCACAGAGCCTGAAGTGCAGCCTCGGCCTGTTCCAAGCTATCGGCTGCCCGAGGTGAGCGCATGTATCCCTGTGCGGTTTTGAGGTGCAAGCGAATGAATTTACCTTTCGGAATGATATTCCGAAACTTCGAATCGAGATTCGAAGATCGCAATAATGAGAAAGGTGCAAGTTAAATGAATTTCTCTTACAGAATGTTGATGAGGTGCGAGTGAAATGGCCGAAACCTCACAAGGCTTTCATTTCAACACGGCGCTCATGGTTAAGGTAGTCCTGCTCGTCATCGTGCTGGTGCTCGTTTTCCTGTTTATCGGTCCTGTCTTCCAGACCATACTGGAGAACGTCGGCAACGCCAACGTAAAGTTCAAGATAAACGACTAGCGAACGTCACGGATATATTGGAGAACGGAGAAGGCATCGGTATGGCAGGCGAAACAACGTCGTTCATGGGCGTTCGCTGGATACAGTTAGTCGAGCTTTTCATAATCCTGATGCTTTTCTGGGTGCCGGCCAGTCAAGCCGTGGACATCTTGGACCAGCAGCGCAAGGTCGAAGGTTCCGCCACGAACCTGACGAGCGCGATAAACGCAGTGTACGACTGCGCGGTCAACCACAAACCGGAGAAGTGTGATACGACTGCGTTCGCAACGATTAACATGGATGACGCAGGGACGGATCCTGGCTCCATTGGAGACGACCCGAGGTGGATAATTTATTACAAGTACAACCCTGAGAAAACAAATCAGTGCAGCGTCTTAACGGCATTTGAGCAAGTTGTAACTCTTGGTAGTGTGGACTCATGTTCAGGTTCATTGGATCCTAATTGGAAAGGCGTAACAGTCGTATGGGCAGAAAATGATGTAGGCGGAACACCGGACTACTGTGGGCCGCCTGATTCAAAGGGCACGTGTTATGGTTCAGCAGAACGGAAAGGATACAACGTCAAGCCACTTTCAGCTGTGCTAGAAAAGAATGACGGCAACGTAAGACCTTTCTGGTTCATAAGCCCTTGCTATGCAAGGGTAAAGGCGTACTGGGATGGTAACCAAGTGAAGCTACAGTTTGTTGAAGGCCTTCGTCCAGAAGGTCAAGAACAGAACTTCTGCTGCGATGCAAATTCCCCTCCCGATAGAGATCTTTTAGAGAAAATAGTAGACGGTGTGAAGAACACAGTTAATTCTGCGTGGCCAGAAAACGGCGCTTTTGAAGGATCGAACCCACCTTCAAACAAGCCAGCAAACGACGGAAAATACTGCGACTTTACGCAGTAGACTATTGATAGTACACACGTCATTTAGAACAATTTCATCTATTACTTCTACAATTTTTATCAACCGCAGCTTTCTTATCTATTGCTATAGTTGTATCATCGACCGGAAGTTGTTCTACGTTATCTACCCATATCGCATCATAATAATACGGCGAGTCTCTGCTATGCCACACGCTTTCTACAATTTCTCCTGTCCTCTGATCACGCTCTAAGTACTTTTGACCTTCGATGCTATGCCCCGTTATTTTGAAGTGATGCGTTGAGTTATAATCAAAATGCATGTCGGCGAAAAGTTTAACATTATAGCATCCATTAGGATTAACCTCCCTGCTTTTTCCACCATTGAAGTAGAAATCTGATGCAATTGATGCTGTGTACCAAATCATTTTCTCGTTACCATGGGAATCTATTATAGGCCAATGATCAGAGCTTGGGAGCGTATGAACTTCAATCTCCTTCCCATCTGCAGCCCCGCCAAACGGACTCAAGTCAGGCGCGTGCCCGCCGATGAACTTGTCCTTGAATGCAACGAAGCCGCCAACTATGGCTGTTAAGAATGTCCCTGCCATGAATAGGGGTTTCGCCCAGCTCCTGTGTCCGGGTTCGTCAACGCCAGGCGTGCGTGTCGGGTGGCCGTAGCCTGTATTTCCTATAATGGCGCCGGTCGCTGCTATGGCTATCGCAGGGTTTATTGGTTCTTTCTCCAAAAGATCGAAGTATTCTCCTGTTGAGGACGGAATGTCGAACCCGTCGTCGTATCCCTCCTCGCTCTGCGTCGCTACGTTAAACGTGCGCTGCCTTTTGACAGGCGTGGCGCCGACGTCATCAAGGAAACGTCGTTCGCTTTCCCTGGCTTCGGCTTCTGTAACGTACGTGGCAGAGCTGTTGAAGGCTGCCTTAAGCCAGGGCTTCTTCCCAACGGTTTTCGTGAAGGCTGTCTGGACGAGCGATAAGTACCGTTCGTGTCCGAGCAGCAGCGTCGCCGCTTGACGATCGGCGAGGACGTTCTGCATGCCGCGGTCAGCGAGCAGCGTCTCGTTGTCGCAGTGGAGCAGTTGCGTCAGTCGGCTGTCTGAAAAAACGGATTCCAAAGAAGCGTATGTGCGAGGATTGGTGTCTTTCAGGACTGCATAGTTTGATAGGCTAAGTTCGTGTCTGCCCGGGACGTTAACATCGTAGCTTTCCATAGTACCACCATCAAGTTGTTACTACTCTTGAATGACTCCTTATTGTATTTGTGCGAGGTTCTATATAAACACGACGGAAGCCCGGCTTTGCACTTTAAATGACTTTTACACCTTAATCCATTGGCCTGTCCCGATATATCCGTTATTTGTTATAGGCGAAGGGCGCGTCTTATGAAAATAGCGTTCTTGACATCAGTCAGGGAAACAGGAAG
>JACQIF010000002.1 GCA_016198635.1 Candidatus Aenigmatarchaeota archaeon | reverse complement strand
GTGTAAGGAGGTCCATTTGATTTCACCGATATCTCGAATGGACCTTTGAAACCGCAGTTTCATAAGATCCATGCAGAAGAGTTCGTGAGGGAGTATTTTAATCTGCTTTATATGGGGTAGATGCGTCGGTTAGATTATGCTGTTCCGCCAGTCGCCATCTTCTACGGAGGTAGGAACGGTGCGCGTGGAGTGGTTGGGCCACGCATCTTTCCGCATGCGCGCACCGTCTGGAACGGTTGTGTATACGGATCCGTATCTACTGGATCCTGATCCAGAGAAGGCCGATGTTGTCATAGTGACACACGAGCACTTCGACCATTGCGCCGTTGACAAGTTAAAGCGGATTATAAAGGATGACACTATTATTGTTGCCAAGGACAACTGCAAGCCGCTGCTTCAGGAGTTCCACAATACAATATTCCTGAAAACAGGAGACGTGTGCGACACCAAAGGCATATCTGTGAAAGCGTTCCAGGCCTACAATATCAGGCGGTTCCGTGCTCCAGATATGCCCTTCCATCCAAAGGGTCTGGGCGCAGGCTTCTTGTTCGTTATCGAAGGCGTCCGTTTCTATATTGCCGGGGACACAGACCTTGTCCCTGAGATGAAAGAGCTCACTGCAGAGAGCGTGGACGCGGCCCTTCTGCCAATAGGCGGTACGTACACCATGGACGTCGACGAGGCTGCGTCAGCCGCGCTTATAATGAGGCCGAAGGTGGCGATACCCATGCACTACAACACATTCGCAGAGATACGCGCCGACCCGAAAAGATTCGCCGCAGCGGTACGCAAGAGTTCGAAGGATATAGAAGTTCGTATACTGGCACCGCTTGTAAAGGTTTAACGACGCCGTTAGGCGGTGTACGGCATACGCATAACGCCGACGTAAAAGGTTTAAGAGTAGCGGCGTCCGAACGTTAGCCTATGAGAAAGTTTCTGGCGCTCCTCTTCGTTATGCTTTTCCTGCCCCACGCAGCCTACGCCCAAGAGCGCTTCGTGCCGCAGAACACGGGCCTCTTGGACGCCAGCATAAAGTTCACAGGCACTATACGCGCGTCTGATACGCTTAACGAGCTTAACTTCTCAATCTACGCATTGCCTGTGGGCGCGATTTCCTATGACGCATCGACTGCATATGCGGCCGTTAGCGATGCGCAGAACAACCGCCTGTTGACTCTGAAGTGGAAAGACGTCGCATTCGCACCATACGAAATAACTGCGGACGTGCGCAATCGTGCGAAGTTCCAGGGCGCCAAGCGCGTGCCGTTCCCTTACACGCCACCGCTGGATGCGTTGCGTTATCTTGACCCTACACTGAACTCGCCTGTGGCGCCTGAGATACGTGATAAGGCCGTCGCGCTTACACAGGGCGCGGAGAACGGCTTCGAGGCCGTTACGGCGCTGTCAACGTGGATATTCAACAACATCAAGTACGACACGGCTTATGCGGACGCCATATATCCTGCGGACGCCGTATTCCGCAACCGCGCAGGCGTCTGTGCGGAGTTTACGAACCTTATGGTATCCATGTCGCGTGCCGTCGGCATACCCGCCCGCTCCGTGGCCGGCGTCATCTACTCGCGCGACGGCTGGGGATATCACGCGTGGGCTGAAGTTTACTTGGATGGCTGGGTTCCTGTTGACCCGACGTGGAACGAGATTGGGTGGCTTGACGCCGCGCACGTTGAGCTGGCGACGTTCGCGGACGGCGGCGATGTCAAGATGACTGCTTTCTACAAGGCTCTCGGTAAGCGCACTATCTCATTTGACCAGCCTAGCATTACAGTTGGCGTGCGCAGTACAGAGCCCATAAGCCATGTCTTTGACACGCAGGCCACGACGTTTCCACAGCGCATAGGCATCGGCGATTCGGCCGTAGTGGAAGTAAAGACACGGAACGCTGCCGCAGGGTGCATCGCAACAAGCACGGACGTCGTCTCGCGCGTGGACGGCCGCGGAACCAAGGTTGTCGAAGTTACGAATCCCATATCCATTGCAGTATGCCCTGACGAAACGTCGCACTCACACTTCGTCCTGAAGACGCGGAGCGACCTCGACTCCCGTTTCGTCTACTCCAGCCTTGCCGACATCAAAACCTTCCTCGGCGACGACATAACAGCCGATCTTACAGTGGACCCATCGGAGAAGCGCCGCTCGCAGCTGGACTTGAGTATTGGGAGCACATCGGTGAAACGCGGCGACAGGGTGCGGTTTGACGTGGCTACGGACGCACAGGACTTTGAGGTCTATTCGGACCTGCCTATCATCGGTAGCGACGTTATAGCACAGAAGACAGGGCAACACTATATAATAGCTGCGACAAGCACGGGCGAAGTCGAAAGGAAGGAGATAACTGTCCTCGAAGACCTGCCGTTCCGCATCTCGAACGTGGCGCGGCCCGCGAGCGTGACGTGCGGACAGCAGTTCAACCTCACCTTTGAAATCCAAAACCTGAAACCCTTCTTCCAGGATATCGGCGTAGAGACGATAGTTGGCGAAGAGCTCCAGGCAGTTCCGTCGTCCAGCCTTCATGTTGACAAGGACGCGACAACGTCCGTTACCATCGCTACGCGCGTGGGAGACCAGTGCTCCGGGAAGGACCAGTTCGTGAGCGTTGCCGTCGGCGATCAGCGCGTCCATGAGTTCATAGATGTGGAAAAGAAACGGACCTTCGCAGAAACCATTTCGTCTTTTGCCAACAGAGTTCTTGACGAACTGCGCGCGCTCATAAGTGCCATTCTGGATGCAGTAAAGTCGTTGTAAAAAAGATGAACTCTGTGCAACGGCAAATGGTTCTTGTGTGCGCGACGTTCACTACGACATCTGCTAGAGGCTGGTTTAATAACTTCCCCGCCAATAAGATATTTGCGGAAGAGAAAAGAGATTTTCTTGGATGCGGGGTGGGGAAAATGGCGGGAGTGGAAGAGATACCTATATGTCGTCTCTGCGTAGAACCTGTTTTTTATTCTGTCTGCCCTGACTGCCTGTTCGCCGACATCAATAGGTGGCTTGAAGATAAGGCTCCCTTCATCGCAATCGAGGTTAACGCTGCCCACGATTCGCTTGTAGGTACGTTTCCTAAGGCTCACGACAACAAAGAGTTCTGCGTCCGTTGCAAGGACGTGACGCACAACGTCATCTGCCCTTACTGCTATATCCGTGAGATATACCATGAGCTGCGCTTGATAGACGAGTTCACGGCAGAAGAGCTTTTACGGGACTTTAACTTCGACTTCGAGAACAACGGCTACTTCGGCGAACTGCCATGGACTCCTGTTGAGTTAAGGCACGTTCATGCATCGGCAGGCATGTGCGAGAGGTGTGACAACGATAGCGAGACTCTCTACAGCTGGGAGGGCGAGTATCGTTGCATAAACTGCCTCGAAGGCGAAGACGATTTCATGAGGACTAAACATGGATAGTGGAGGGGTGTGTATATGAGAAGCGGGCATTTGGGGATAGGCGAGTCCTTCGGCGTCGTTGACCTTGCGTTTGCAACAGACGGCGTGGCTTTCCCGGCGCACAAACAGGAACTGATTGAGAGGCTGGGCAACCGCAAGATATCCTGGACGCGCAACACCGTCGTGAACCTGCGGGACGTACTGCAGAGCACGAGCAGCGAAAGGTTCGAGAGCTTTTCTGACTTGTTGGCCGCAGTGGCGCACCACGAAGACCGCGGCGCGCGCAAGATTACGGAGTTCGTATAAACTGATATTTATTCAAGAGCATTTCAATAGATGCATGCGCGTTGGAGAAAATCGTTACGAGTCTCTCCGGAGGAAACTAAGAGAATTATTTATCCCGGAACCTAAAGAACATTATGGCCCGCAGACGCCGAATTACGCAGGCTCGTGTCCCATAAATGAGATGTTTGACAGAGAAGATGTTGTTTTCGAGGACCCCTCAAAATTTAAAAGGAATATCTAACCAAGCAGTGCCTTCAGCACGCGTTCGTGCTCGTAGCGTTCCAAGTCGTCGTAGTTCTGCCCAATGCCGATGTAGTAGATGGGTTTCTTCACTGTGTGCGCAACACTCAGCGCAGCCCCGCCTTTCTCGTTCACGTCCATCTTCGTCAGGATTATTCCGTCCACGCCTACTGCGGTAGCGAAAGCACGAGCCTGCTCGACGGCGTCGTTGCCCGTAAGCGAGTCAACGATGAGAATCTTCTTGTCCGGTCTCACGACGCGCATAATCTTGTGCAGTTCATCCATCAGGTTCTTGTTGGTGTGCGCACGGCCTGCAGTGTCAGCCAGCACGACATCTATACCGTTCGCGTCGGCGTACTTCACGGCATCAAAGATTACGGCCGCTGCGTCAGCACCGTAGTCGTGTTTTATCGTTCGAACGCCGAGCGCCTCGCCGTGTTTCTCCAGCTGCTGTATCGCAGCGGCGCGCCACGTATCGCCTGCCGCGAGTACGCACGTCAACCCGTTCTTCTTCAGCAGATGCGCGACGCGGGCGATGGTTGTTGTTTTTCCTGCGCCATTGAATCCTAGGAAAACTATCTTGTACGGGCGTTTCGAGTTCTTTACCTCTTTGACTAGGTCAGCATCGTCCTGCTGCAGCACGCTGGCCACCGCATCCTTGAAGGCGTTCTCTATCGTTTCCTGCACTTTACCGCGCTTCACAATTCCGCCGCCCAGCTCGTCGCGTATGCGTGCGCATATAGATTCAGCCGTCTCGACAGCAACGTCATTTTCGAGCAGTCCGACCTGCAGGTCCCAGAGGACGTCATTGAGCTCCTCGTCCCCGAGAGCCTTTTTAGTGAGGCTGAGAACGCGCTTCTTGACCTTCTCTTGGCGCACCGGCGGCAGCGTTTTGTGTTCATGGCGTACGTCAGGTTCGTGTTCAATACGTTCGATAGCTTCTTCCACTTCCTCAGAAGGAAGTTCAGCAACCTCTTCGTCTTTGGAAGGTTCTGGAATCTGCGGTGGCGCGGTTTCTAGAACAGGTGGTTTTGGAGGCGGTTCCGGATGTTCGAGACGCTCTTCTACTACC
>JACQIF010000009.1 GCA_016198635.1 Candidatus Aenigmatarchaeota archaeon | reverse complement strand
AAGCAGGGCCGCAAGAACAACGATTGCGGTCCCGTGCTGGTCGTCGTGAAAAACCGGTATTGCGAGGCGCTCACGCAGGCCTTCCAGAACCTCGAAGCAACGGGGCGGCTTGATGTCTTCTATGTTGACTGCGCCGAACGTGGGCTCCAAACGCTTCATAGTTTCAACTATTTCCTGCGTCCCGTCGGTTTTGATGCATATGGGAACCGCGTTAACGTCTCCGAGGATCTTGAACAGCATAGCCTTGCCCTCCATGACAGGAAGCGCGGCTGCAGGACCGATGTCACCAAGGCCTAGAACGCGCGAACCGTCAGTCAGTATGGCTACTGTGTTGCCTTTGAACGTGTAGTCCCAAGATTTTTCCGGGTGCTCTTTTATCTCCAGTGAAACCTGTGCAACGCCCGGCGTATATGCCAAAGAGAGCTGCTTTTTTGTGCGGACGGGCTTTGAAGGAGCTACTTCTATCTTGCCGGCCGCCGGACCGTTGTGGTACTTCAGGATATCCTCTTTTTTTATTTTTGGCATAGAACTCAATAAGAGCCAACGACCCATATAAAGTCGCGAGTTCACTCAAGCATCTTGTGTTCTGCGCGCTCATTTTGAACAATCGCACGAGCCAGATTCCCTCTTGGTTTAGTCGCGCGATGCCGCCCGAGTTTCATATCCTCCCCGCTCTTGTAGCAGACAATGTTATAGAGTGTGTTTTTCTCGCGCGGATAGTCCAAACGATAATGGGCTCCGCGGGATTCTGTGCGAGCTATCGCGGACCGCAGTAAGGCTTCGGCCGGTACGAAAAGGCCGCGCAGATCGAGTGCAGACACCAAATTCGCATTTTCGGCCATCGACGTTCCTGGTATTTTTACCTTTCTAAACTTTACTTTCAGGGCATTCATTTTTTCCATGCCGGCATGGAGCTGCTTACTGTTCCTGATTATGCCTGCGTTATCCCACATCAACTCCTGCAACTCGGCACGCAGTTTTTGCGGTTTGTACTTGCCTTTACTGTCGAGAAGATTTTGAAGCTCCTTTTCGTATTTCGTTATGTTCGTTTCATCCAACGACGCTAACTCCAGTTCTTTCACATATCTGGCAACGTGCTCGCCGCACAATCTTCCAAAGACTATGGTCTCCAAAAGGCTGTTGCCGCCGAGGCGGTTCGCCCCGTGGACACCGCTCGTGACCTCGCCAACGGCAAACAGCCCTTTGATGTTTGTCATTTGAGTTTCACGGTGAACCCTAACGCCGCCCATTGAGTAGTGCGCGGTCGGCGCGACCTCCATGCGCTCGCGTGAGATATCGACGCCCACGCGCTTGAACTGCTCGTAGATCTTCGGCAGGCGTTCTGTTATGTAGGAGAGCTGGCGGTTCGTTATGTCGAGCCAAACACCGTTGTGCTTTGTTCCGCGCCCCTCGGCGATCTCGCTGTATATTGCGCGAGCCACGACATCGCGCGGACCCAGTTCTCCACGAGGGTGGTATTTTTGCATAAAGCGCTCGTTGTTTGCGTTAAGGAGAACGCCGCCCTCTCCGCGCACGGCTTCTGTAACGAGCACCCCTTCTGTCGACCGCGGCCATATCATTCCTGTTGGATGGAACTGGAGCATCTCCATGTCAGCTAGCTGCGCACCGACAGCGTAAGCGAGCGCGACGCCGTCGCCCGTATTCTCAAGGATGCGCGAAGACGAACGGTTGTACAATCGGGAGTAACCGCCCGTGGCCAGCACAACAGCCTTCGCATGAAACGCCAATAGTTCGCCTGTGTTCATATCAAAACCGAATGCGCCGTTAACGGCGCGCCCGTTCATGAGCAGGTTCGTTATGTAAACCTCTCCGAGAAACGGGATGCGCCGCTTCTGCACTTGGCGGACGAGCGCTTCCTCTATTGCCTTGCCCGTGCGGTCGCCAACGAAACATGTGCGCCTGTACGTATGTGCACCGAAGAAGCGCTGCGTCAGGCGTCCGTCGCGCTCCCTGTGGAAGCGGACACCGTAGTCAACGAGCTCCTGTATCGCTCGAGGCGCATTCTTGCAGAGCGTTTCGACATCACGCACATCTGCGATGAAGCGGCCTTCTCTTAACGTGTCCGCAGAGTGCACGAGCCACGAATCCCGCGGATCCATCGTGGCGAGGGCTGCGTTGATGCCGCCAGTGGCCAGAACGGTGTGCGCGTCACCGCGCTTGCACTTTCCGAGGACAAGCACATTCGCCCCGCGGTCGTGCGCCTCGATTGCCGTGCGGAGGCCGGCGCCGCCAGAACCAATAACCAGAACATCGGATTTGTGTATACTGTAAGCCATAAGCCAACTGTGCCGGGCTCCGCATAAAAATAGCTATATGTTGAATATCTTCCGTTGCTCGTAGATTTTCCTGAAACTCCATACGAACATCACGAGGCCGAACAGCATCAGCAGGTGGTGTATGTCGATGCCTCCCGGAATGGGGTAGAGCTTGAACCTCGCGAAAGTTAACGTATACGCTATCGCAAGCACCTGGAATGCTATGCCAAGAAGCTGCATGAGGAAGATCTGTTTCATGGGTTTCTTTACATGCTCTCTAACACCGTATATGAGACCGAATGATACGAGGCCTACTATTATGGCTACAAAGTCTATGAGAACCGCCGGTGTGAACTCAAGTGTCGCCATCCAGTCGCCGTTTAAAATGCACAGAACATGAATATAAACGCCTATTCGTCAAATGCGCTTCTGGCATTGACGAGAATAGTTTGGTGCTCCCAACGGGATTCTCAACGAAGTTACTAACCAACTTCCCTTGTGCACTGAGGGCAGTGCCTTTGAACCCGTGTCACTGCCTTACTCTAGTTTTGCTGAAGCTTTTTT
>JACQIF010000023.1 GCA_016198635.1 Candidatus Aenigmatarchaeota archaeon | reverse complement strand
TTTCTACCAAGAACGCCGCGATTCGGACTCTATTTTAGAGGCTCTAGCGTGTATATCATTAAACTCTTGAATCTCTTCGGGTGTCAGCCTTTCTCGTTCAAAGACCATGACCCCATCCTTATGGCTTTTAAGCCTGTGGCCCTCTTTGGCATAATCGTTGGACTTTCTCTCTATCTCGTCCGCGTCTGCTTGGCGCGTATTGATAACTTTGTAAGAAATTCCCATGCTGCATACAAACACACCAACCTATTAAAATCCATCGGTTCGTTGCGCGTCGTTGGATACGACTCTTCAGTTCGGCATGCCCTCGAAAATCAGGCGCACTTTCACGAAAGAGTTCTTTGGTTGCATGAGCACTTCGAATGATTCGGCCGGCGGTCCGCGCATCTCGACTATCTTGAACTCTCGGCCGCCGAATATCGGAATATCTGTCGCGTAGTTGTAGGCCCTAAGTCGATTTGCCTGCGAGCCGCGGACTCTGATATTGTATGTTACAGGGCTGAAAAACGAAGCGGCTTCGCGGGACTCTGGCTCTGTGCCTGTTATCTTCCTCATGTAGTCGATAAGCCGCTCTACGCAAGTTTCCATACCGTGTCCCCGGCACTCGTAGTGTAAAAATCTTTAAATATTCGTGAGCTGAACTTCGCTCCCCACGAGGCGAGGACATGGAAGAAAGAGGACACGGATATGCGCTCGACATGGACGCCACACAGAACGGCGGACCCTATAGCATCATAGAGGCGCTCAAAGAATACAAAAAAGACTACAGCGGGCCTTTCACGTACTGAAGATCTGCGTGTTATATCAACGGATTAAATAAAGCCTGCTGTGCGAAGGTAGAGAATGAACAGCAAGACCATTACACCGAAGACGATATACTTAGGATTGATGGCGCCCTTCCCGTTTCTTTCAACAATGGAGATTCTTTTATCCAATGCATGCACTTCTTTCATATAATCTGTTTTCTCTTCCAATTTCAGCACCCTTTCGCCCAGAGAGTCTATTAGGCCGAACTTATTTGTAACCCAATCGAATATAAAATAGATGGGCAGGGCGACAAGAAGAATTCCTGCAACTGTAAGGCTTGCCGTATCGCCTGTTCGATAGAACTGGATGATTAACGGCGTGATGCCTATCAACACAGTGAGAACCGTGATTGCCAAATCTCTTTTCGATGTCATACCAACCTTCGTCTCCTCCTAACTTATGAAACATGCATGTCCACTGCAGTGGTGATATTGTTACGACCACCGCGGTGGTCGGAAACGCTTGACGTCACCGGACGCGCACAACGCAAAGGTGATGTAAGATGAGTGAAGAATATTACGTGTCTAGTAAGTTGGAAGAGATACTCTTCAGCGTTGTGCGTCCGAGGCCGTACTTGGTCAACGGCGGGATAATGGAGATACTTATCCGTCCCATATGCAAGTACAAGCCGCCGAGGGAGTGGCGCAAGGAAGGCGACACGCAGGAAGACTACGACGAGTGGTCACATCGCAAGGACGACGATGATTGAAAATGGGGCCGCGGGCGAGATTTGAACTCGCCCCTCCAGCTTTCTGTCCGTGGTTTCGTCGTTTTTGCTCGAGCTTTTTCTCAAAAAGCTCGTCCACAGGCTGGCATGCTTTCTGTCGCAGACAGAAACTCGGAAATGAGTTTCCGCCTGTATCCAGGCTAACACCACCGCAGCCATATTGACTATTGCAGTCTCCTTAACATCTCCGCTATCTTTATAACAGTCTCCTTGCCGCTCTTCATCTCCTTGAGCTTGACTGTCCCGCTTTTCAGCTCTTCGGGACCGACTATGATTACGTAAGGAATGCTTTTGGCGTTCGCGTACTTCATCTGTTTGGAGAAGTCGCGATCCATGAGATCGGTTTCGCACGATATGCCGCCGCTGCGCAAAACGCTGGCTATGCTCTGCGCCTCATTAAGGAGGCTCTCATTTACGCTGGCAATGAAAACTTTTACCGAGGTTTGTTTCGGTTTTGCTTCTGTTGCGTCAAGAAGACGGTCTATCCCTAGACCGAAGCCCACTGCAGGCAGATCCTCGCCGCCATAGACCTTAACGAGCGTGTCGTAACGCCCGCCGGAGCAGACAGATCCTATGCTTTCTTTTCCTTTGATGAAGGTCTCGAAGACGAAGCCCGTGTAGTAATCGATGCCCCGCACGATAGACGAGTTCCATTCGATGTTTTCAATTCCAGCCTCTTTCGCCCGCGCGACGAGGTCCGTTATCTGCTTGAACTCGCGCCACGCCGTGACGTTGCTTTCGGCATCCTTGAACTTTACAGTCGCCCCGCCACGCTTGATGCTGTCGCAGAGGAACTCTATGGAGTCGTTCTTTATCTTCAGCTTCTTTAGCTCTTGGCGGAACGTCGCCTCTCCGATCTTGTCGAACTTGTCTATCAGCCTCAGTACAGCGCCTATTTCATCCTTCGGCACGTCTATCTCCTTGAGCATCCGTTCGAGAAGCTCGCGCGAGTTAACGCGGAAGATGAAGTTCTTTACGCCTGCGGCCTTGAGAAGTGCGCTGGCGACGAGCAGCACTTCCATGTCAGCGCTCGCGCCTTTCGGCCCGATAAGCTCGCAGCCAGCCTGCCAGAACTCGCGGTAGCGCCCCTCGCCCGGACGGTCATATCGCCACATTCGGGTGATGTACGAAAACTTGATAGGTTTTGTGAGCGCGCGGTTGGTCGCGACGATGCGGCAGATCGGCACAGTCGGGTCGAATCGCAGGCCGAGCTTGCGCTTGGACTTGTCCTCGAAATAGTATATCTCGTTCTTTATCTCCTCGCCAGATTTCTTGGCCAGCAGCTCAAAGTCCTCGAAAGCAGGCGTCTCGACCATTCCGTAGCCGTACATCTCAAACACGCGCCTGAACTTTTCATAGAGCTCGTTGCGCAGGGCCATCTCTTCCGGGAGCAGGTCGCGCGTGCCGCGAGGCGTTTGCCAGTTCATACAGACACCTCTTGGAAAAAGTTGCTTATAAAACGAGTTTTAGATGCACGGCTCAATAACGTCCTACCACATTCTATGAAGGCAGACACCGCGCATAGTTTGCACCTAGCATAATTTCACATAAAGGTTTAAATAATCGATTTCTGCGCGAATGTGCTTTCTAGCCGCCCGGAGCGCTTCCGCGGACGTACACCGGGCCAAAGAACGTGGACAGTTTTTCAAGGGCCTCCTGCTCGAGCCTCTCGCCGCTCTTCAGGATGTCCGTGGCAGTAATGATGCCTGCGAGCTCCTCGCCTTCAAGGACAATTAGCCTTTTGACGCGGTGCTTGACCATCGTGTCGACGGCGTCGGCAACGCCGGCTGTCGCGTCAACGGCCACAAGAGGAGTGCTCATTATCTCCTTGCATTTCATCTTGTCTGCGCTCTTGTTCGCCCCCACTACGCGAGTGAGAATGTCGCGTTCCGTTATTATTCCAAGGGCCTCGCGCTCGTCAGAGACAACTACGCTGCCTATGTGATTTTCGTTCATCAGTCTGACGGCAGTTTTTACGGTATCGGTTGGTTTAACAGTGCGGACGTCGCGCGTCATCACTTCGGAAACTTGCATGGGATATTTTATCAGAGTCCTCAATAAATAGTCTTCCCTTGAAGTGTAAATTGATTTTCTGAAGAGCTTGGCGTACTTGCGTTCGCGTTCGTGCAGTTTCTTGGTCTCGGTGAAGAGCGCGTAGACGACGATGCCTGACGCGACTATTGCCGCTTCGTATAGCAGCAGCTTGGGTTCGAAGTGAAGGAGAAGGACGCCGGAGCTGACGATGCCGAGCAGGGCAAGTATAGGGAAGCGGCCGATGCTCAACGGCGATCGGAACGTGCGCTCAATTGCAGGCGCTTTGTACCTAAGTGTTATCAGCGCGGCGTTAATGGCGATATAGACGAGGAAGACTCCGATGTCCGTAAGCAGCGCTATAGTCTTGATATCGCCTATCAGCAGCGCTGCAACGGAGAGTGCCATCACGAGCATCACGGACGCATAAGGCGTACCTCGCTTTCCTACCAAACTGCATATTCCGGGGAGAGTATTGTTGCACGAGAGGCCGTAGAGCATGCGTGACGCAACGACAAGTATGGCCAGCACTGTGTTCGATGTCGCAAACAGGGCGATGAGAGTCATCATAAGCTTCGCCTGCGGTATCGCGGCGGCAACGACTTCTGCCATCGGCGCCTGCGAGTTCGCAAGGGCGTCGGCGCCAAGCACAGTCACTGACGATACGGAAACGAGCATATAGAGCACTGTGGAGATGAAAAGCGCGGTCAGGAGGGCGCGCGGCACCACCTTCTGCGCGTTCTTTGTCTCCTCGGCAAGGTTCACCATCTCCTCGAAGCCGATGTAGGCGAAGAATATCAGGGCGGTCGCAGAGAGTATCCCTGTAACGCCTGCAGGCGCGGCGAAGTAATCTACGTGCGTTCGTCCGAAGAACATTGCACCTATCAGCACAACGATAAGCAAGCCCGACGTCTCCACCAATGAACCGAGGACGTTGAATCTGGCGGACTCCTTGATGCCGATGTAGTTTATCGCAGAGAGAACGATGAGCAACCCGACTGCAGCAGGAAAAGTTCCTATCCCCGTCAAGAAGTTCAGGTATCCTCCGAAACCAAGCGCGACAGTCGACGCGCTCACTATCAGGGTGAAGAGCATCGTCCATTGGACCGCGAACGCCAGAGCGTTCGACCCGAATGCCCGCTTTGTGTATATGTACTCGGCGGCCGTGCGCGGGAACATACCTGCGAGTTCTGCGTAGCTAAGCCCGGTGAACGCCGCCACGAGAGCCGCAGCTCCGAAAGAGATCCACACGGCGTTGCCTGCGATGCCTGCGCCCTTGCCTATAAGGACATAGATTCCTGCGCCGAGTATTATGCCGATTCCGTATAGAGTCAGAGTCCAGAAGGAAAGCTCACGCTTGAGGTTTGGCATACTATGCCGTCGCCATGCATGAATATAATCCCTACTTTCTACACAACAGGACCGGGAACAGCCTACCCTTTCTGATACTACACAATTAAATGCGGGGTCTTCCTATTAGGCACGAGACAATGCGCGACCTCGTGCTGTACGCTCACATAATCATCGGCGCCCTTCTGATACTGCTCCCCATGTGGATAATCATTGAAATGAAAAGGCCCTCCTCGCTTGTGAAGCCTCTGGCAACTGTGACGGCCGTTTTGTCTTGGTTAGAACTTGTGCCTGCGGGCATCCTGTATCTGGTATTCTATCCTGCTACGAAAACTCTGATAAAGGCGGGATCGTGGCCGTGGGCGCATTCCATCATTATGGAAACGAAGGAACACTGGGGTCTGTTTTTGCCGGTCATTGCAACGACGGCGGCTTGGCTGGTCTTGGCGGGAAAGAACGAGGAAAGCAAGAAGTGGTGGGTTCTGCTGGCAGCGCTTGCGTTAATGATCGGTATCTTTGGCAGGGTGGTCAAAATGGGGGCCGGAGCATGAAGTTTAATTTCTATATTGGTTCCGTTGCGGCGTCGTGGATGCTTGCAGTCTTGGTCGTGGCAGCGGAGCTTTATGCGCCTTTCAAGAGTTCGTTGGCATCGGCCTTCATGCACCATTGGGTTGGAAAGTTGGTGCTGGTTTCGCTTGTGTTCTTTGCAACCGCGTATGTCTACAGGAACAAAACAGAGATTCTGGGAGTTGCAGACGGGCGCGTCGGATGGTTCAGCGTTCTGGGCAGCCTAGCCGCGATACTGCTCTTTTACGTAGTCGAGTTTGTCATGTGAGGCGCTACTGATGGAAAAAGGAAAGCTTGCTGTACTTGGTATCACAGTACTATTTTTCGCAGGCATTATCTATTACTTCTTTACGCCGGGAACGACTACCAAGGAAATACCCTCGTACGTCAGCGCCGACGACCGCGCCCTCTACGAATGGGCTCGCATGCCAGAGGGGGCCGCGCTGCTTGAGCAGATACCTTGCTACTGCGGCTGCAAATACGAAGGCCACGAGCACACACGCCACTGTTTCTGGAGGGACGACGGCACTTTCGACAAGCACGGAATCACATGTTCCGTGTGCAAGGACATCGCCACGATGACGCGACAGATGCACGAGGAAGGCAAGGACATATGCACAATACGCAAGACGATAGACGAGTTCTACGAACCTAACAAACACTTAGGCACGGACACGCCGATGCCCGAAGGATGCACGTAGAGGATCTTATGGCCGTTTCATTGGGTCTCATAATCGCGGCCGCGGCCGCCGACTCGATAAACCCCTGCGTCTTCGGTGTTATGATATTTCTGCTCGCGTACATGACGCGCGTCTTCAAGAACAAGCGGAAGATGCTACTCGCGGGACTGATATACATCACGGCCGTTTACGTGACATACTTCCTTCTTGGAATGGGAATCCTTACTCTTGCGTACACAGCCGGCCTGGCTAAAAATTTCTACTGGCTTGCGGCTTCCATTGCCATTCTGGCAGGCCTGTTCGAAATAAAGGATTACTTCTGGTACGGCCGCGGATTCTCCCTGCAGATGTTGCCAGGAGGAGCCGAGCGTTTGCATAAGTACGTTGGGTATATGGAAAACTTGGAGACGCGTCATCCCAAACTGAGCCTTTTGGTGGCGGCTTTCCTTGGCATCTTCGTGGTCTTCGTCGAACTACCATGCACAGGCGCGCCTTATCTGGCGATACTCGGCATACTCTCTGCGGGCCATTACACAGAAGGTATCCCGTTGCTACTGCTCTATAATCTGGTTTTCATACTGCCGTTGTTCGTGATATTGGGGCTGGTTTATGCCGGTCACACATCGGCGTCGCTCGAAAAGTGGAGGAAAGAGAACCGTGGTCTTATGAGGCTTTTGATAGGCCTGTTCTTGGTTGGACTGGGCGCGTACATGATATGGGCGGTAATATGACGTTGGTTGTAAAAAGGCGCGGGCACCGGGAAGCGTTCGATGAGAGGAAGCTGTACGCGTCCGTGTACGCCGCCTGCGCAAGCGCCCATTACAACGAAGCAGGTTGTGAGAGGGCGGCCGCTCAGATGACGGCCAGAGTGAAGTCCATCGTAAAGGGCAGGAAGGAGATAAACTCCAAGGAGATCCGGAGCAGAGTAAAAGAGGAGTTGGGTAAAATAGATGAGAATGTAGAATTCTTCTACGATAAGCACCTTCCGAATCTCAAGAAATTATAGCGTGTTGCTATTTAGCGCCTATCGACCAGTTGTACACTGTCGCAACCAACCATCCTGTCAGCGCGCCCCCACCGATCAGAAGAACAAATATGAGCGTCTGCATCATCATGCTCATGTACGGCGCGCCGTAGAGCA
>JACQIF010000008.1 GCA_016198635.1 Candidatus Aenigmatarchaeota archaeon | reverse complement strand
GGACGAGACGGGTGCGTACATCGTGCTGTTTTTCGCGGACGCGTTACGCGGCAAGAACGCGAACGTCTACTTGGTAGACGAGTACCTGTTTACGGCGACTGTAGGAAAGACGTCACAGATACGCCTATCCAAGGACTCGGACCTCGGAAAGAAACTGGTGAATGCGTTGGCGACGGGCAAGGAAGTCAAGGTTTTTGTGTAAACAAACCTTGAGACCGCTTGCTTCAAGGCGTTCGTCTAAGCCGGTCCTTGTATTCGATGTCGGCCTCATCGACAGGTGGGATGCTCTCCATCCAATCGAAGAGCCGCCGCATCTCCGGATTCGGCGTTTGAAGCACGTAAGGCACGTCTTTTATTACGTCCGCGTCGCCCATTATAACCCCATTCAGCTTCGCGGCGCGAGAATTTAAAACAGATTTTTGGACGTTTGTCAAGTTTCAGAGCACGTGTCTATGCAAAGCGGGCGTCTATCATCTTGACGTACCCTGGAAGCCCCACACTATAGCCTCCATTTGATTCTCTTGACATGCGAAGTACTTTGTCTGCCTCCTTGAGGAGAATGTCCACACCAAGACGCACATCCTCTGCGGAGCCACCGACGAAGCGCCCATCATACCTGTAAGCGGCCCGTCCATCGCGCAGCACATCCATCCCTTCCGGTATGTTGGCAACCAGCCCATAAGGCCCCCCGAAGCTCACGCCATCTGCACGGCCTTTGTTGTATGTTGTTAACGAGCCGTCGCGATTCATATCGAACCGCAGGCTGACGCGCTCTTGGTAGTCTATGTTGCCCTTTACAATATCCCTAACCTTTGCCTTGAGTTGTTGCGGCCGGTCCAGTAGTTTATAGAGCGGCCGCATCGCGCCTTTTTGGTATTCGTTGTTAAGTGCGCATGCGGCTTCTTTGACGCTGTCTGCATGCACGAAACGACCGCGCCTCTTTCCCTCCATGAATATGTACGGTGACATCCAGGCAAAGAACCTTTGGCGTTCTTCTTGGTCCAAGTTATTTATGTGAAACTCCGTCTCGAGGCAGAGCAACGCGTAGCCAACGACTGTGTTCTTGATTGCGTCGTCTAGCGGCGCAGGCCTTGAGAACTCCAGACCGCACGCGACGCTGCCTTCTTTGGCCATCTCTTCCATCGTGTAGCCGGCCAGCTTCGTTGGCCTGAATCCAGTGCGGAAGCCAAGGCTCGACGCGAATGCGACGTTCTGGGCAAGCGGTGTTTGCAGTATCGCGGCCATCGCCAGTTCGTGTACGTCCGTCTCCCTTTCATCCTCACTCTCCGCTTCCCACTCAAGCCTCTGGTAGGTCTTTGTAGGAACACTGTGGTCGTAGCGGAGACCCTTAATACCTTTCCTTTTCTCTGATAGGAAGGCGTGCCTCTCTTCAGCAAGGTCGAAAAGCAGCCGTAAAGCCATGTGTATGGTTCAGGGCAAACCTATTAAAACCCATCCTGACAGTTCACGTTAAGCCCTCGTAGCTCAGTTTGGATACTTCCGCAGCCAGTATGTGTGTGCCCTGCGGAGGACAGAAACAGAGCACTTGCCTCCTACGAGCTTTTCCGAAAATTTGAACAAAAATAGTTCGTGAGATAGCAAGGGGTCGTGGGTTCGAAAACGGGAAGTGAAATAACCAATTTCCCGGATGCAACGCGGGCGTTGCTGTAAAATCCCACCGGGGGCGCCATTCTCGTTACGTCAGTATAAGCAGCAACAATCCTACCGCCAGCCCGGCCGCGAGTATGTCCGCAGCGGTCCGTATCATTCTGAAGCGCGCCCGCAATTCGAGGGAAAAGTCATATATCTCTTCTGCGTACTCGCCGACGATAAGGTTAACATCCTTGACGGTTTTGAGCAGTTCCTTTTCATACGCATCACGCCCAAACTTCACAATCGCAAGATGGTACATCGTGTTTGTTTTGCTGTGTCCGATCTTTGGGCGTATGACGCCTATCGTTATGAATATCGTCAAAAAGGAGACCGCGCTTATCAGGCCGAACGCGGTTTTGTCTACACCCGTCACATCACGTAGCTGCGTTATGGAAAAGGAGAGTATCAGGCCGGACATCACGACAAGGATGTTCGCCCTGTGATCGGCTATCTCGTTGGCATTGCGCAGATTCGCCAGTATGGATTCGAGGTAAAGCGCGCTCTCCCATGCGTACACGCTTATCTTACGCGCTGCCATAGATTCGTTTTTGACTTGAAGAATTTATATACACCACACCAAAGTTACCATATGGCTAACATGAAGAAACACACACACGTCCATCGGGCGAAAGCCCCCTTTGTACGCGTTCTCATCGCTCTCCTTTTCATCGCAGGTATCGCAGCTGCTATAGAGATAATGGATTTTTTCCCACAGGCGGGTTTTGTCGAAGCGAACGTAATAGACGTCGAAGGTACCACAATAACAATGGGCCGCGACTGCACGGCGATCGTTGCAGAAACAACCGCAGACCAAGCCCGCTCGATACGCCTCGGCAAGGAGAAACGCATCGACGTCCGCCCTACAACACACGACCTTTATGTAGAGACGCTACGCAGTTTTAACATAACGGTGGAGAACGCCGCTGTTGTGCGGTTCGATAGTGACGTATACTACGGGGAGCTCGTTCTCCGGTCCGCAGACCGCGTGCTGCGTCTCGATTCAAGACCAACGGATGCAATAGCCGTTGCGCTTCGCGCAGGCGTGCCGATAATGCTCAACCGCACGATGCTCGAGCAGCAGGG
>JACQIF010000020.1 GCA_016198635.1 Candidatus Aenigmatarchaeota archaeon | reverse complement strand
CCCTTAAGACAGAGTTGACAACGCTACTGAAGAAGCTAAAACGCGAAGGCAAGAGCATTGTAGGATACGGCGCGGCTGCTAAAGGCACCGTTCTTCTAAACTACTTCAAGATAGGCCCTGAACTCGTCACGTACGTTGTGGACAAGAACCCGCTTAAGCAGGGCATGTACATACCAGGCATGAAGATGCCTGTATACGGACCGCAGAAGCTGATGGAAGACAAGCCAGACTACGTGCTGCTTCTGGTCTGGAACATAGCCGAGGAGGTGATGAAGGAGCAGTCTGCGTTCGCGAAAGCAGGCGGCAAGTTCATTATACCTATACCGAAGCCCAAAATCGTCTAGGTGTCTCGGATGAAGAAGATTACACTTGTCGTTCTGTGCTACGACGGCATGGACACCCTTCCCACTGTTCTCCAATCAATTCGCGAGCAGACATACAAGGACTACGAGCTGCTGGTTGTGGACAACGGCTCCACTGACGGCACAAGCGAATGGCTGAAGAAAAGTGGCGTGCCGCACGTGAGCATTTCGCCCAACAGGGGCTTCAGCGGCGGCATCAACGTCGGCCTGCGCCAGGCGCGCACGCCTTACGTTGCGACTATAAACGATGACGCAAAGCTCGCGCCAACATGCATCGAAGAGCTCATGAATGTGATAGAAACGGATGCACGCATATCGTGCGTGCAGCCAAAGATAGTCACGGCAGAAGGCGACAAGCTGGAAAGCGCCGGCCTGAAGATAACATACGGCGGCTTCATCGCAACCGAAGGCAAGGGACTGCAACCTGACGCGTACGCGGAGCAGCGCGACATCATAGGAGTCCACGCGGCTGTCGCCGTGTTTCGCACTGACGCGTTAGAGCGCGTCGGCTACTTTGATGAAGGCTTCATCCCTGTGTACTACGAGGACGCAGACCTGTCGTTCAAGATCACGAAAGCAGGATACAGGATAGTTTATTGTCCAAGCGCGCTCGCGTACCACAGGAGCGGCTTCACGATAAAGCGAAAGATGGGCTACGACGCATCGATAAGCTGGCACAGGAATCGCTATCGCATGATGAGAAAGCATTGGATGTGGGCGAAGTGGGCCAAAGCATTGTTATATGCTCCGTTCGTAACGGGATTCTATATTCTACGAAGGGATCGCGCATACTTCCAATCCACAAGCGAGTTTCTCAAGGCCGTTACCAGAGACTTCGTGAGCTCTGCAAAGATGCGGACGGCGACAAACCTACGGAGCCTCGATGGTCCTGCAAAGAAGGTTTTAATAGTTGGCAGCGGTCCCGGAGATCTCGTAAGACACTTCCGCAACGCGACAGGCGTTGACGCAGACGAGCTTTACGTCTATCTCGCGGCGAAACGGTTCAAACGCGCGTTCGTAACGCCTGACAAGCTGAAGGGAATGTTCGACATAGCCATCGTGAACACCGAGCGCTCGACGCCACAGCTGCTTGCTCTGGCAAAGAAACACGCAAAAAAAGTCTACAACTGGAATGGCTCTAAACCGAGTCCAGTTTAAGTTTATAAATTTTTACCTCTTTGTTCTTGTAGACCATCTCGAAATGCTCGAACTTATCCTCATACAGGAACATTCGCGTGAACATAGAGTTGTCCAGCTGGGGAGGCACGTAGACCAGGTACGAGTAGTCTGGATGCACCCATACGGTACCCACCAATGTGCTGTTCGCGTCTGTATTCAGGGCAAGGCGTTGTGGCGTGTTGTTGACGTTGGCAATCTCGCGGGCGAAAGTCGACGTTTTCCCGTCGTTCTCGTAGATCACTATAGGTATCCCGTCCTGGTTGAAGACGACACGCATGTTGTTGTCGTAGTAGTACACCACAGGCTGCAGCGTGTTCTGGTCGTATGAGGCTCTCTGCGCGCTGAGCTGTGAGTAAAGAGGGCATCTCGACTGGCCGTCGGCCGTGTACTGACCAACGCCATCACACCCTGTGCCGAAGTACTGTAGCCAGCGGAACTTCCCTATCAGGTCGTCAGAGACAATCCAGTATACCTCGCTTGAGTCACCCCTGTACTTGAGCAAACGCTGCACTGCCGCCTCCTCATCAGATGTCGCGAAGATGAAACCCAAGTCTGTTATGCGGGTGTTCAAACCGGGCTTGCACTCGGAGTCAGCGCAGTGTGCGCCATCGGCGATGACGCGCTTGCCGGAGAAGCCTGCCAGCTGGTGACCGGGATCCCACCACGTCCCTACAACTGCGTCGTCGCTCGTAGAGTCGCGCAGCCACGTCAGCGCTGACTCCCAGTTGCCGCTTATCGACTCTCCGCCGATGGCGCCGGCCAGCTGCGAAGCGTGTGATATCGCTATTACAGCGGTTATCATCATCGTCCCGACAACGATCGCCCTTGGCAAGGCATCCCTTATCTCTGCGGACGAATTGCCGCGCATGACGATAGCGAAGCCTATTGCGACCGTGTGCACAACTACGTTCCAGCCAATGGGGAATCCCCATGCAGAACTCTTCAGGATAGCTAAAAGGAACGATACAGGGATAACAGCAAACGGCAGCAATTTGCTGTTGACGAAGAACGCGACTATAACAACAGCGGTCAGTGTGGCCAAAAGCGTTGCTGCCAATGGATTCTGCAGGCCTATCACAGCAACTGCAAAGAATACCAGTGAAATGGGCATGGCGTAACGCCCGAGGCGCTGCACATCGCTGTATAGCTCGCCTAGCGCAACGCCGCCGGCGACTGCAGCAGCAGGCGCAAAGACCAGAAGGAAACGTATGCCCTGAGTTATCGACAGCATACTCAACGCAGTCCAAGTGATAAGCAGGGAGCCCATCAACCTGTCGCGCTTGAAGAGAAGGACGGCACCGGCCAGCGTAAAGAGGACGGCCACAGATATGCGGGCGAAGAGTTCCTGCATGCTGCCTGCGAATATAGTGGCGTGTTGGAGTTCGGCGACCGAGATGTTCACGATGAGCACCTGCGACGGGTCTCTGGCGAATATGAGAAGGAACTGCAGTTGCTGCCATGCCGGGTATCCGAGAGCCTGTACGACGGTTAGGCCTGTCGCGAAAGCGAGAATAGCAGGCGCGAGCCTCTGCGCCAGCTCATCCTTCAAAATCTTTTGAAGGCCGCGTTTCCTGTCCCTGAAGAATGTTATAAGCGCATAAAGGAAGAGGGAGCCCATCGCTATGACGCCGATGTAAACCCCCGGACCCCACGCCAAGGCGAACAGCGCCACACCTGTCGCTGTCATCACGACCTCTCTCCACGCGGCATGTTTCTTCTCCTTTAAGTCTGTGAGGCGGACGCGTTTGATGAGTCGGATAAAAAGGTACATCGTGAACAAGGAGAAAAATATAACGATCGTATCGGTATCGTAGAAACCGGCCATCGTGCGCGAAAGAATGGACGGGTTTATGCCCACAAACAGCGCGGCAAGTACGCCCGCCTCCTTGTTCGAGAGCTCCTTCCCCAGCAGATATGCCGGGATCGCTGACATCGCTCCGTATACGGCTGTGATATACTTGGCAAAGACGAACAGCGTCATTCCTGGAGCAAAGACTATGAAGAGTTTGTAGAGATACGCAGTCAGGTAGAACATAAGAGGCGGGGCGTTCAACGGACGTCCGGGTGGATAATAGGAGAGCTCATCCCATTGGGGGAGGACGCCGTTGTCAACTATGTACTCCGTGTACCGGTACATGAAGAATGGGTCGAACGCCTGTATGTACTTCATATCCGCGGTGCTGAGACGGATCTGGTATGAAAGCAGTACGATCGCCAGCACGAGAGCGATCTTCCAGTGGGCGCGCACAAAAGCTCCTGCTCTATTAAGTTTCATCCTGACCCCGTGACAGAGTGCACACGAGGAGAATTTAAATAGATAGACAGCGTGTGTATGGTGAACAGTATGCCTCTGATAGACAACGACCCTGACGACTGGGAGCCCGAGCCAAGCCCAGAGCCCGAGCCACAACCTGATGAAGGCCTCTAAAGAACCTATAAATAGCTGATTTCTGCAGCTAGGATTCTCTGAATATGCAAATAGTGATTTAAATGGTAGTCTCGGAACGATGTTTCCGTACTTCCTTGAGGAAATAGGTGAAGTGTAATGGAAGTCCAGAAACCTGATGGTTTCTTACTTTCCCAAAAATGAAAATTGGTGAGGTTCAATGGAAGTCATGGAACTGATGTTCCAAGCTTCCCTTACAGAAATAGGTGAAGCATAATGGAAGTCCCGAAAAAGATGAACAGGTACTGCCCGCACTGCAAGAAGCACACGGAGCAGAAGGTCCGCCGCGAGAAGGTGGGCGCATCGAACCGCCGCACGCTCGCAGTCGACCAGCGACGCATGCTCCGCAAGATGAAGGGCTACGGCTCGTTCCCGCGCCCCTACCCGAAAGGACGGGAAAAACCGACGCGTGCTGTGGACATCCGCTTCGCCTGTTCGGTTTGCAAAAAGGAGAACATCATAGGCGTTGGATTCCGCGCGAAGAAGTACGAAATCGGGAAGGGTGAATAGCCATGCCAATCAAAAAACGAACCACGAGCAGCAAATTCGTCGAGGTTGAGTGCACGAAGTGCAAGAACGAACAGGTAGTCTTTTCGAAGCCCTCGCGCGATTTGAAATGCCTAGTCTGCGGCGAAACGCTAGCGACGAGCAGTGGCGGCATCGCCGACTTCAAGGCGAAGATAAAGAGTTTGTTGGAGTAGACTATTTACAAAACGAATCGGCCCATCTCTTCATATTGGGAATAAACTCGTGGGTTTCCTCTTCTATAGCCTGCAGCAGTTCTTTCTTACTAAACCATCTTATCTCGGCCACCTCTTCTTTCTGTACCACAAACTCTTGTGACGACGGCACCACAAGCGTAAACCACTGTGTAAAGTGCGTATATGTGCTGCCGAAAGTGCGCTCATTGGGACCAGTTGCCGGGTTTATGTTTTTTAGGCCCAGTTCCTCTTCTGCTTCCTTGATTATGTTTGACTCGTACGTCTCTCCTTCTTCTACTGTTCCTGCAACAGCAGGCCCCCACTTCCCAGGATCATGTTTTTTTGTGAATGCCCTGCGTGCCAGAAGAATGTCTCCATTACTGTTCGTAATCCAGAGGGCAGACGCCCTGTAGATATCTTTTGCGCTGAGTTCTTGCCAGCGTTTGGTTCCTATCGGACTGTCCTTCTCATCCACGACGATTACTTTCCGTTCTGTCACAATCGTATCTTTCTTGTGCGTTATTTATATGTTGCGTCCTAGGTTTCTCTGTGATACAATGGTCCATCGCCGCAACCGTTTCCCAGAAGTGAATGAAATCGTTATAGGCACTGTCAAGACTGTCAACCCCTACTCGGCGTTCGTGCGCCTGGACGAATACCCGTGCGAGGGAATGGTCCACGTTTCCGAGGTCGCGCGCAAGTGGGTCCGCGACATACGGGAGCACGTACGAGAAGGCGGCAAGGTCGTCTGCGTCGTCATGGACGTAGACACATCCAAAGGCCACGTCGCTCTAAGCATCAAGCGCGTCTCTGACAGCACGAAAAACCGCCGGCTGCAGCAGTGGAAGCGCGACCAGAAAGGCGAGAAGCTTCTGGAGAAGATAGCGGAGAAGAAGAAGCTCACTCTAGAATAGGCGTTCGAGAAGATAGGGTTTGACGTCCATGATGCGTTCCGCGACATGCTCGAGGCTTTCGAAATAGCACCGCGCGATACGGCCGTGATG
>JACQIF010000007.1 GCA_016198635.1 Candidatus Aenigmatarchaeota archaeon | reverse complement strand
GGCAATCGAGAACACAGGCCGCAAGGATGTTGCCCTGAAAGAGATTGTATATTCAAACACCAGCGCCCAGATACGCGAGGTCGCAGTCGCTACGCGCAAGAGCGACAGTACGCTCGTCACGGCCGCTAACCCGCTTACACCAGGCTCTTTGATAAGCATACACAACACGACCGTGGGCTACAGGCCGCAGCGCATCGTAGTGACGACGAACTGCCCTGGCGTGATAGCAGGCGTGGAGAACGACACGACGACCAACAAGTTCAAGAAAGTATTCTCATAGTTAGTTAGCCGGCAGCTCAATCGCCACGGCCTTGGATACGCCCTCTTCCATCGATATGCCGTACACGCGGTCAGCCATGCGTATCGTCAAATCGTTGTGCGTTATCAGGATGAACTGGGCTTTGCTGGAATACTTCTTTATCAGCTCCGCCACTTTTTTCGTATTCTTCTTGTCCAGCGCCGCATCGATCTCATCGAGCACGTAGAAAGGCGCGGGCTTGTACATCTGCACGGCAAAGAGGAACGCCAGCGCTGTCATCGTCTTTTCGCCGCCTGACATCGCGTCGAGGTGCAGCTCTTTCTTGCCTTCAGGCCGGGCCTTGATGAGCAAACCGGAACGTATGTCCGTTGCGACTTCTAGCGCGAGGTTCGCCTCGCCTCCGTTCAGGTCGCTGAAGATGCGGCTGAAGTTCCCGTTTATCGCATCGAATGTCTCCATGAATGCCTGCACACGCTTATTTTCGAGCGCCGAAGCCATCTCAAGGACAGCGCGCTTCTCATCCTCGATTGTCATGACCTTCTTGTTCAGGTCATCGTAGAGCATCTTCAACCCTTCGTAGTCCTCGATGGCCCGCATGTTGACGAGGCCTATCTTGTTTAGTCTTTCTAGCACCCGCTTCTTGTTTGCCTCGAGCGTCTCTACCGTGCCTTCAGTATAGAACTCGTTGCGCTCGAAGAACTCCTTGAACGCGTCGCGCTCGACGTTGAGGTTATCTATCTCCGTTTCGATTTTGGCTTTTTCGACCCGCTGGCGCCCTATCTCGTTCTCGACGCGCATGCGTTTCTCGAAGGAAGCATTACGATCAGCGCGCAGAACGTCTATACGACTGACAGTCGCCCCGACCTTCTTCTCGAACTCTGTAAGCTTTAGAGAGTCCCGCTCCTCGCGCTCGCGCAGTTCCTTGAGCTCCTTCTGCAAAGGTAGCAACTCGGCCTCCAGTGTTTCGGCCTCGCGCTGAAGCTCGTCCTTGACCTTTGCATAACGTCCGCTGTCGTCACCGCGTCTCTTGAAGAAGCCTCCGGTCATCGCGCCGCTCTTTTGCACGAGTTCGCCATCGAGCGTGACGAGCCTTGAAGAGCCGATGTAGCGGCGTGCCGTATCGAGCGTATCAACAACAACCGTTTCGCCGAAGACATGGCGAAACGCGGTCTCGTATTTTATATCGTACTGAACGAGTTTTATGGCGAAATCTATAACGCCGTCCTTGCCTATGAGCTCCTTGGCCTCGCGTGAGCGTTCGCGGACATTGAGTTTATTGAGAGGCAAAAACGTCGCCCGGCCGAGGCGCTCGCGCTTCAGCAATTCGATGCACTCTTGCGCAGTGGCGTCCGTGTCTACGACGATATCGTTGACGCTCGCCCCCGCGGCGGTCTCGATGGCTGTGCGATACGCAGCGTCCGTTCGCATGAGGCTCCCGATAGTCCCGTAGACGCCCTTGTGTTTCGTTGCCAGAACCGCACGTGCGACGGCGTTGTCCGTAGAAGAAAGCGTACCGATGACGTCGTCAAGCCGCTCTATTTCGCGCTTGGCGTACTCGATACGAGAGAGTTTCTTCTCTATCGTTAGGCGCAGTTCGTGCATGCGTTCAAGCACGTCACGCGAAGCTGTTCTGAAAGCCAGTGCAGTGGCAGCACGCTCCTCGCGCTGCAGCGCATCGAGCTCTTCATCGATCTTCCTTATCTCGTCTTCAGCAGCAGTGACGTTGGTCTGTTCTTTTGCAATGCGTTCATTAACGCCAGTCAAACGATCGCCGAAGAAATCTAGGCGTCGCTTGACCATCGAAGCGCGAAGCTTGCGGTGCTCATTTTCGAGCGTCTTGTACTCGCGGGCCAGCTCTTCCTCGCGCTTGAGCTTGTCCAGCGTTGCCTTCCGCTCATTGAGGATAACTCGCGCTTCCCTTAATTTCTCGTCGACGCGCGCCAGCTCCTGCTCGGCCTTGGCCTTCTTGTCCTCGAACTCGGCGATTCCCGACACCTCATCGATGATTTCGCGGCGGCCAATGGGATTCATCTCAATGAGGTTTGTGATGTCGCCCTGCAGGATTATGTTGTGGCCGTCTGCGTAGATCCTTGCGTTCGACAGCACGTCAACGACTCGTCTGCGGTTCACCGTCTGGTCGTTTATCTTGTATAGCGAAACGCCGTTTGCGTTCACCTTGCGCGTAACTTTTATCTCCGCAGGCTCGCCTGGGATGGAACCGTCTGTGTTGTCTATGTATAACGAAACGAGCGCGTAAGCCAGTCCCTCGCGCTTGCCGCCACCCTTGAATACGAGGTCAGCCAGCTGGCCGGCGCGTATCGTCTTCGCCGAGCGGATTCCAAGAACGAATACGACAGCATCTATAATGTTCGACTTGCCCGATCCATTCGGACCGCAGATTGCATTGAAGCCTTCGGGGAACGGCAGGACTGTGCGGTTGGCGAACGACTTGAAGCCCTGCATGACGATGCGGTCGATGCGTACCATAAGTCCACGACAGAAGCAGATTGTATTTGGGTTATATAGATTTTAAATGGCTCCTATAAAGGATAGTCATGCCAGCCAACTTCGGAATCGGGTACGGGAAGGCGTCAGGCCGCTACGCGCAGGCCAAAACCCGCGAAGAGAAGATTGCCGCGCTGGAAGAGATGATAACTGCTTGCCCGAAGCACAAGGGCACTGAGAACCTTCTGGCCGAGCTGAAGGCGAAACTGGCGAAGCTAAAGACGCAGAAAGAGATCCGCACATCGCGCAAAGCCGTCACAGTACAGAAAGAGGGCGAGGCCCAAGTATGCATCATGAGCCTGCCGAACGCCGGAAAGAGCACCCTCCTGACGAAGCTTACGCACGCTACGCCGCGCATCGCAGACTACGAGTACACGACCACAACGCCGGAAGTGGGTATGCTGACGTATGAGGACGTACCGATACAGCTCGTTGAGATACCATCCACATGGACGCCTGAACTGCTTTCGATAGCACGCCAATGCGATGCTGTTGTACTTCTCATCGACGGACGGAAGCCGTACGAAGAGCAGAAACGCGCTCTGGAAGACCTTCTCTGGAACCGTTTGAAACACAGGCGGTACGTCTGGATACTGAACACAGAAGACCTCGAACGTATGAAGCAGAAGATATGGGAAGCGCTCGGCCTCATCC
>JACQIF010000006.1 GCA_016198635.1 Candidatus Aenigmatarchaeota archaeon | reverse complement strand
GATGTCGTGAAAGAGATACATAGGATTACATACGACCTGACTGTAGAAGAGACAAAAAAACTGAAGATGATCGAAACGCTGGCCGAATACGAGTTTCGCCTCGATTCAGGCGGCGACCCTATGATTCAGCTCGAGGCGTATCTGGCGCAGCTCGGGACACTTTAATAGGATCGGAGTAGTCTGCGTCTCTTATCGTAACTCTGACCGATTCGTGGGGACCATCAACGTCCCTGTACGTGACGCGCAGTTCGTTTCCCCGCCTTGCGAGTATTCCTAGTATGTCCATAACCTCGTCTCTCGAATACGGATCGCTGAACTCCGGGTTGAACTCTAAGTACGTCAGAACACCGTTCTTAACGCCGGAACCACGATGACAGCCCGTCGCCCGTAGTAATGTGCGATCCCTTTCAGAAAGATTCTCCGCCTGTATGCGTTCTATGAACGGCGTGGCGTCTAGGCGGCCATATTGGTTACGTTCGAAACGCTGCAGATATGCCAGCGAGAACTGTTCATGCGTCATCTCCGGCCGGAACGGCACCAGACCGTCGTCCATGCACCAACTATAGGCACACATGCATTTAATCATTTACAATACTGTAAAACTTGGTTTAAACCCCGTATACGCCTTTTTATCTCTTCTATGCGAAAGCTGCGCATGACTCATATGTGGGCTCACAAGTACGCGCCTTCGCACGTCTCGGACGTCATTGGACAGGGCCGTGCCGTCGAGGCGTTCGCTGCATGGCACGGCGCCTGGAAGCCGGGCTCGCCTGCCGCGCTCCTTCACGGGGGCACGGGTACAGGCAAGACAGCGCTCGTGCATGCGCTTGCGCGCGAACGGAGTCTGGACATCGTGGAGATAAACGCCTCTGACACACGCAACGCCGACGCTGTGCATGCGCTGCTAGGCAGTGCATCCAAGCAACAGAGCCTTTTCAGGCGCGGCAAAATCATTCTGGTGGACGAGGTCGACGGGCTTGCAGGCCGTGAAGACCGGGGGGGCGTTGGCGCCGTTCTAACGATGCTCAAAGAGTCTAAGTTTCCTGTTGTACTGACAGCAAACGACGCATACGACCCGAAGCTGCGCACGCTGCGCGCGTACGTCACGCTCGTGCCTTTCGGCAAGGTTCATATGAACTCTATAGTTGCGAGACTAAGGCAGATCTGCGTTGCCGAGGGTGTCGAATGCGAAGACGCCACGCTAAAGCAGGTCGCACGCACGTCAGGCGGAGACATGCGGGCGGCGCTTACGGACCTCGAGACTCTTGCACGGAGCCGCAGGAAGATCGAGCACGCTGATGCGGCTGTGCTTGGCTACCGCGAGCAGGAACAGAGCGTCTTTGACGCGCTGCGTATCATATTCAAGACACAGACGCTGCGCAATGCTGTCGACGCAATAGAACGCACGGACAAAGACGCCGAGGAGATATTCTGGTGGCTGGAGACTAACATTACGAACGAGTATGACGATCCGCATGAGGTTGCAACCGCGTTCGATGCGTTAAGTCGTTCCGACGTACTGCGCTCGCGCGTTCGCAAACGGCAGAACTGGAGGTTCGCGCGTTACGCGACAGCGGTGATGTGCGGTGGCGTCGCTCTGGCGAAACGCGCGCCTTACGCGAAGTTCACTCGTTACGCGCCGCCGCAGAGGCTGCTCGCGTACGGTCGTACGAAAGCCAGACGCAACGCGATGGCTGCGGTTTGCGAAAAGCTGACGCCGCACGTGCATGCTTCCGCAAGAAAAATAATGAGGGATTACACAGGGCTTTTCGGTGTTATGTTGAATAAAGAGGCTGCCTTCGCCCAGACGCTCGCAAGCGCAGGGCTTACGGAAGACGAGATTGAGATGTTTCAGTAGCTCACCGCTCTTTTTTTGGCGTCTATGAAAACAGCGTTGATTTTATTCTGACTTTGGAGAAGTATTTAGTGTAACCTTCTACAAAATCAGCCACTTTTGACGGAGTCGGTCTTTCCGGGAGTCTGAGATGTGTATAGACTCCTCCCCACCAACAGTCTCCGATACGCGATACCTCACCTTTGGTTATTTCTTTTACGGTTTCTACAGTCCTTTTACGATCTTCCTCGCTGAAATGGTTAAGAGTCGCAACAGAAACCATTGGGTAAAAAGTCCTATGGACGAAATCTTGGTAGTTGGTCCAATGAACAACACGGTATCTCAGATCGTCCCTTGTACGAAATTCTACTTCAGCGGCATCAAAAGATTCATAAGTCCTATCGAGTCTCCTCAAATGGAAAGTTTGCGGTTTTCTGGGAAGGATATTCAACACAATCGGTTAATCGGCACGCAGATATTTATATGGCAATTGGTAGCCCCGCCAAGATTCGAACTTGGGTCTTCTGGTTCAGAGCCAGACATACTTCTGTGGAACTGCCGGAAGGCGTATTTTCCGGAAGCACTTTTGCGCGGAAGTGCGCAAAAGGGTTTGGCCACTATACGACGGGGCTATGCGTGAAGAATTATTTCCCAACAAGTACTTAAACCATAGTTGATGGCGCCGGCGGCGGGACTTTCTCCCGCTCGGGTTCGAACCCGCGAAACCTTCCTGTCACTAGATGCTGGGTCTAGCGCCATACCGGTCTAGGCGACGCCGGCACCATTGAATGGATTGGTGTTGGTAAAGTCAAGAAAGCACTACCACTGCAGTGGTGATGGGTTTCCAATACGTTTAAATAAAACAGATCTCATGAAGAACATAGATGCTGGGTCTAACGCCGGACGGTTAAGGCGATTCCGAACGAATCCGAGATCTCCGGTCACGAGCCCTTCGGGGCTACAACTACTCTTCAGAACTTTCCTTCTTCTCGCCTTCGGCGCTCTGTTGTATGACGTCCTTGCTTTTTTCCAGCAGTCGCACGGAATCGGCAGTGATCGTTACAGGTATCGGAACAGCAGCCTCTAGGAGTTCCACAGTTATTTCGTTCTTTGCGTTGTCCACGGTCGTGACCTTGCCCTTCTCGTGCTTGAACGGACCTCCTATAATTTCGATGATGTCCCCGCGCACCAGCTCGATCGCTGCGCCTTTCTTCTCCTCGATGAAGTGCTTGATCTGTTCGAGAGTGACGGGCTTCTGGATAAGGCCGTTAGCATGGCGCAGGCCATTGACGGCCGCTTTGATGTCGTCCTCCTCGCCTTCTACTATGACATAGCCGCGGAGTTTTTCGGGGTGAAGGATCGCCTTTATCT
>JACQIF010000011.1 GCA_016198635.1 Candidatus Aenigmatarchaeota archaeon | reverse complement strand
TGCGCCACCGCATCATCCTCTTGGCCTCGGAGAACCAGCTGAGTATGTAGAGCCATCAGCCGGCTATGATAGTAACGCCTATGAATATATCGGCCAGTGCAAAGAGATCGACTGTAGTACCTGTGGCCATATATATCTCCTCTTAAAGCGACACGGTAAGATATAAACTGTTTCTTTACTAGCCGAAACTAAAAGATGAGCCCGCCGAACAGGTTTAGCGCGACGAGTACGAGCACCAGCGCCGTCGATACGCGAACGACGCCCGCGGCAAATCTGGGAGCGAAACGCCTGGCCAACACCTCCATCAACCGGCCGCCGTCCAACGGTTTAATGGGAAACATGTTAACCAGCCCTATGCCTACGTTGAGCGTCACAATCCACGCGATTGCGTCTAGCACGAAGTTTAGGGCGCTTGCTCCTAACGGGTTCGCCCTGTAAATGTCTTTCAGTATGCGCGTTGAGTGAACGCCTGCTATGCCCAGGAATCCTTTTGCGGGGTCGTTAGGGTTGGCGGCCAGTGTTATTGCCTGCAGGCCGCCGAGCGTTTCTATCATTACTGTGTCACCGGGCTTCTTTGTGGCCAGCAACGCCGCCAACTGTTCGGTTTTTTCTACAACCGTGCCGTCAATGGACAAAATAGGCGAGGGGAGCGCAATTTTCTGGGCAGGATACTGTGCGTCTGCAGAGACGTAACCAGAGAACCCGATGGCGCCTGTGGACAGCACGGGCGACAGTACAAACGCCAGTAGCACGCCCGCTACGGCCGCTAACAGGAAGTTACCGAAGGAGCCGGCTGCGTAAACGCGGGCCTGTGTGCGCCATGACTTGCGCCGCAGCGCTTTATCATCCGGTTCAACAAAAGCGCCAGGTATTACAGCCAACAACGCAAGGCCCATGCTCTTTATTGGCACTTTCGCCAAGCGAACCTGTATTCCGTGGAAGCCTTCGTGGATGATGACCAGCGTGCTGATGCCTATAATGAAGAACCAGAAAGGCACACCAACATAACCAGCGCCTTGAGCGCCCTGCGCAGACGGTAACGGGATGAGCAGCGCGAGCCCGGGCCCAACCTTTGGCGTCAGCGCCTGCTTGGCGAGGTAGTATAACCCGTAGACCATTGCCGTTACGCCCGTGGCAGTGCCAAAATCTCCCAGAAAGGCCCAGAGACGCGGATGCGAACGCGCAACGCGTTCGATGAAGCGGCGGCCTCGTTGCGTGCGGCGCATGAAGACTATGCCGTAATGCCGTTCTATCTTCTGGCGATCCTTGTAGAATAGGGCAGCAAGCAGTCCAACGAAAACGATTACAGAGATAAGGTAGTAGTCCATAAAGCTCCCACACAACTATGTTACCGTATATTAAAGCTTCTATCGGTCAGACGCTCTCCAATATCTTGCGCACACGGTCCGTTCCGAGGGTCTTTATCAGCAGCCCGGCGCGAGGCCCTGTGGGTTTGTTGATCAGCGCAGCATACAGTGCCGCAAACACGTCCTTCGCTGTCACGTCAGCGTCTTTCAGGGCATAAACACGCTGTTGCAGCGCTTCCTCGTCCCATTTCTTCGGGCCTTTGAGGTCCGCGGCAAGCGCGCGTAACGCACGCTTCTGGCCATCCGTGAGTTTTGCGGTGACCTCCTGAGGCACACTCTCGTTGACCGTTATCTTATGCTCACTTGCATATGTGTTGACCCACGTACGGGCGAGCTGCACGCGCCTCCATGCGAACTCCTCTTCGTCTTTCGTGGCGTCCTTGAGGTGGCCTGTCTGACGGAGCATCTCAATCGCCTCGCCGCGCGTGCTTGCAAACTGCGCCACTGTTACGCACGTAGTGTAAGGAATATGCGGTATGTATCTGGCCGGAATCACCGGAGTCGCAAGCACATACGAACGCTTGACGTTCGCGGCTTCGCGCTCGTTCCCTTCTTTGTCGATGCCGAAGTATACGCGCTCCGCGTGCTCGTATTCGTCCGTCAGCATGAAGATGCGCTGCAGGTCCATATCGCGCTGCTTCGCCGGTTTCTTGGTGTAGAAGTAGATGAACGGCTCCCGCTCCACGATGCGCAGCAGGTCCTGCACGATGTAGACGTTGCCCTTGCTCGCAGACATCTTCTGACCGGAGACAAGGAAGAACTCGTAGACGAACGGAATTGGCGGTTCTATATCGTAGATGCGCCGCGCGATCTCCTGCCCCGAAGGCCACGAACCCTCTGCGTGGTCTTTGCCAAACGGTTCATACGTAGTGTGGAATAGTGCCCATAACGCAGGCCACTCGAAGCGCCATGTTAACTTCCCATTAAGCATCGACGCTGTGCCCTCGTGGCCGCAGCCCTCTGCTTCGCGCTTCTTGAGTTTCTTGCCCTCGCATGAATAGTCTATTGTCTTAGCGTCTAGATCGAAGCCCGTGACAGTTGCCGTTATGCGGCCGCATTTTTCGCAGATGGCGTTGTATGGTATGACGCCTTTCTTCGTTTCCTGGTACTTGTGGACGATCTCCTTCGCTAACGCAATCCTCTCGAACATCTTAACCACAAACGGCGTCATGCTGCCGTCCCGGTAGAGATCATCTAGATAGTAAAGAGTGGGTTCCATGCCTAACGCGCGTATACCATCCATCCACACTGTCGTGAAGTGGCGAGACCACGAAACGCAGCAACCGAACGGGTCAGGAACAGCAAAATAAGGCTTGCCCAGATGCTTCGTAAAGTCGCCCAGAGTTTCCAGCTCAAACCACTTGCATTCGAGGTCAGCGACGCGTTTGGGAATCTCCTTCATGGGATCGCGGTCGTCTGACGTATGGACGAACGTCGCCTGTTCGCCTCTTTCCATAACGGCTTTGTACGGGAAATACGCCCGTACGACATCGTTCAGGTTGCCGATGTGCTTTCCGCCGGAAGGCGTCTGCTGGCACTTGACGTTTGCGATGCGTTGCTCGCTCTTCGCTCTTTCAATAACCTGTTCTGCCAGCGTATCGGCCCAGTGCATACGTAGCGTACGGGGAAAGTGATATAAATCAGGCTTACGCACGCAGTCTATGGCAAAAGGATACCACCTGAAAGCACGCGGGCGGCTGTCAAAACGGCCTGTCCATTACGCCTTGATGCATGGCAAGGTCTCCTATCTTGCCCTTCAGGACTTGGTAGGGGCGGCGTTCGGAGCCATATTCTTCGCGGTCACACAAGAGGTATGGGACCTTGCCGCGCGCTTCGCCCCGTGGCAAACAGTCTCGGTTGGCGCAGGCACTTTCCTGATGGGATATTTCCTTATCTACGCATCGAGAAGGCGCAAAGCCGTGACCACGCGCGTCTATCACCACGTCTTCCTGCGCGCATTAGAGATGTACGTGCTGTCGTTTGCTGTCTCTGCTCTCTTTGTAATAGTTCTGGGAACTGCGCCTTATTCGGTGGAACCTATCATAAAGCAGGCCACCCTGATCGCAATGCCTGCGATGCTTTCGGCTGCAACGGCTGACTTGCTGTTTTATTAATTATTAAAGGGGCTAACAATGTCGATGAGATTCCTCTGTGCGCTCGTTTTGCTTGTAGCTGTTTCTGGTTGCATAGGAACGAGCAGCCAGTTTCCTCCGGATAACGAAGGCAGTGCGTACAAAACCGCGGGGAGTGACTGCAAAGGAGCAGGGACTGTTGAATTTGGCGCCTCGCCGATGCGAATCGAAGACATAAGCCTGATAATACCGATGGGGGCGATGGTCGGTTCGCACGTGACACCGATAGACCATATGTACTTCTCGCCTGCCGTTTTCCACTCGGCTCCAGATACGTACAACGTCTACGCAAGCGCCGATGGCATCATAACATCGATAGGGCACGAACCGCACTTTGCGGAGAATAAATATGAAAAGTACAGACTTGAAATCCGTCATACATGCGACTTCTACAGCATCTACAATTTGTTAACAAGTCTTTCCCCAGAATTGCAGAAAATAACAGGCGGGATACAGCCAGGCGGATATTACGGGAAGCCTATCCAAGTGAAAGAGGGACAGCTCCTCGGAAAGATAGGCGGCCAGACTCTGGACCTAAGCGTGAACTATGACAAGGTCGTCTTGGAAGGATTCATCGTGCCCGAGCATTACGCTGGTGAGGAGTGGAAGATACATACCGTGGACCCGTTCGACTATTTCAAAGAGCCATTGCGATCCGAGCTTCTGGCCAAGAACCTACGGCAAGTCGAGCCGAGGGGAGGCAAAATTGATTATGATATCGAGGGGCGTCTTGTCGGCAACTGGTTCCGAGATGGAATAGGGTATCCAAGAAATTATGTCCGGGACTCGTGGAAGAACCACCTGAGCTTCGTGTACGACCCTGTGGACCCTTCGCACGTAATAGTCTCCATAGGCGATTACGGAGGGGAACCTAAACAGTTTGGTGTAAAGGATAACGCCCCAGACCCTGCTAGCATTAGCGCCTCAACAGGATTAGTAAGGTACGAGTTGCAGCAGCTTGACTATGTTGATGAAAACGGCGAATATTGGGACAGGTTTAGCTATGACAGTGGCCTGAAGGCCGTGAATCAGGCGATCGTCCACGGAGTTGCGCTGGTCCAAATAATCGAGGCCCGTAAAATAAAGTTCGAGGCGTTCCCAGGAAAGACGTCGTCTGAAGTTTCCGGGTTCACTTCCGCCGCAAAAATCTACGAAAGATAACCAAGCCTTAAAGGGTTGTGGTGCGGGAGGTCGGATCTTCGTCTTTGCGACGCTTCCGTGCCGGAAGGCGTATTTTCCGTAAACGCTTTGCGGTCTTCGAAAGCGCCGCTTTCGAAGTATTTCGGAACAGTGTTCCGAAAACGTTTACATACGTCTTTGGCCGCAAAGGGTTTGAACCGACGAATCCACTAAGGAACTGGCCCCTCAAGCCAGCGCCAGTTGACACGGCTGCCGAATGCCAGCAGGCGTATTTTCCGGGCGCCGCTTTTGCGCGTTTACTTGCGCAAAAGGGTGCTGACCAGTCTAGGCGACTCCCGCTCACTTCTACAGACTGTTAGATAGGCATTTAAAAGGTTTCTACGCTCCTGAATTAAGTCAGGCAAGTCTGGAAACAGATTGTATATTATACCTATCCACCTGTTCGCCTTCCTTGAACGTAAAAGAAGCATGTATCTTCTCTCCGCCCAGCACCCGCGGTATCCAATGTGTATCAGGCGTCCACATTCTGTCATATGGTATTTTGGTGACGCTGAACCACTGCGGCTTCATCTCTTCCGATTCCACGGGCTCTCCTTCGAAGACTTTCGTAAGAAACACATGAACTCTATTGTCCCATTCCGGTTTGTAAGGGAAGCTAAAATCTATGATTGCCATTTTCTCCAGGCCGTCAACACGAACGCCTGCTTCCTCAAGGACCTCTCTCTTTGCCGCGTCAATAATGCCTTCCCCGTCCTGCACTTTCCCGCCGAAACCGTTCCACTTGCCCTGCCCAAAACCGCGCTTCTTCATCCCAAGGAGTATTTCTCTTTTGTGCCCGTCGCCTCTAACAAGAAGGCAGAGTGTCCTGTCGGCCATATGTCAGGTTTCGTACAAAAGAGATTTATACCTTCCTCGACAGCTTGCGGAACGCATCACTCTTCAGGATGCGCGTCTTGAGCTCGCGGTCTACGACCGTTGCGTGCGTCATTCTGTAAGGGTTCAGTATGCGCGTTAGTTCGCCCTCTGTCATCAGGCCATGCTCGAGCACGACCTCACGTATGCTAAACCCTTTCTTGAGAGCCTCTTTGACCAAGTATGCCGTGACTTCGTAGCCAATATACGGCGTAAGCGCTGTCGCGACGGAAAGGCTGTTGGCGAACGTCCGTTCGCAGGCTTCGCGGTTGGCGCGTATGCCGTCTACGCACCGCTCGCGGAACATCTTGGTCCCGTTCGTGAGGAGATCTACGCTAGACAAGAGGTTGTGTGCAATGACAGGCGTCATCGGGTTCAGTTCCAACTGTCCCTCGCGTGACGCATGTTCGATGGCATGGTCGTTGCCTAACGCTTGCAAACAGACCATCTTGTACGCCTCCACTATGGAAGGGTTTATTTTGCCGGGCATTATCGAGGAACCCGGTTCGACTTCGGGCAGCTCTATCTCGTGCAAACCTGCCTTCGGTCCTGAAGTCATCAAAATAAGATCGTTCGCAATCTTTAGGGCGTCAGTAGCGTACGCGCGTAAAACGGCAGACGCCTGCACGAACGAGTCGACGCTCTGGGTGAGGTAGACAGGACTCTCGGTAGAATAGAACTTCTCTCCTGTTATCTTGGCGATGTGGGAAACGCAAGTCTTCCTGAAGTGCGGGTGCGCGTTCACCTGCGTGCCTATCGCTGTTCCGCCGACACCCAGTTCCAGCAGTTCGTCTGAAAGGTTGCGCATACGCACGTAACCGCGCTTCACGTAGTCCGCGTACGCCTCGAACTCCTGGCCTAGTAGCAACGGAACGGCGTCTTGCAGGTGCGTGCGCCCGACCTTTATCACGTCACGGAACTGCTTTGCCTTTTTGCGTAACGAACTCTCCAGCATCTTCAGTTGCGTTATAAGGTCGTTTATGGTGGAAAAAACTGCGATGCGCATCGCGCTTGGAAAGACGTTGTTCGTTGACTGGCCCATGTTGACGTGGTTGTTCGGATGGACGATGTACGTGCCGATCTTCCCGCCGAGCATCTGCGTCGCGCGGTTTGCAATGACCTCGTTGGCGTTCATGTTCGTGGGTGTCCCTGCACCGGCCTGGAAGACGTCGATAACGAATGCATCATTAAACTTTCCTTTCTGTACTTCCTTCGAAGCCCGGACTATCGCATCTGCCGTGCGTGCGTCAAGCATTTCAAGCTCTTTGTTCGCTTCGGCAGCGGCCTCCTTGATGACAGCCAGCGCCCATATCATCCTTGGGTGGACGCGTGTGCCTGACAACGGAAAGTTCTCCTTTGCGCGCTGCGTGAAGATGCCGTAGTATGCGTCTGCGGGCACGCGCTTCTCGCCAAGCGAATCTTTTTCCGTACGATATGAAGGCATATACGTAAAATGGCAGAGGTCCTATTTAATCAAAATGTTTTGCGTGCTTCTCCGTCAAGATTTTTATCTTGTCCATCGTTTCCTGCCCCGGCTTCGTCACATGCTCGCCGACCTTGAAGTACTTGCCGCCGTGGTAAAGGAGAGGTTCTTTATCTGCGATGCTAACGTCAACAGCCTCCCCTATAAACAATGTGTGATCGCCGAAGTCCTTTGAGAAAACCACCTTGCACTCTGCGTTCAGTACAGCGCCTTTTACCATCGGTGCCTTGATTTTCTTCGCATCGTAGAACTCTATTCCCAGTTCTTTCAGAACGCCTACCTTGTCAACTCGCTGCCCGTGCGAGCCGCCTGCGATGCTGGAAATGGTGTTTTGGTCTTCTGCGGCGATGTTCACTCCGAACTCCTTCGTGGCCTGTATGTTCTCGGCCGTCGCGTCTGCAGGATGAACGCTGATGGCTATCAGGCCGGGCTTGTAAGCAATCTGGTGGGTCCACTCCACGGCCATCACGTTGGGCCCGTTCGGCCCGTCGCTGGTTATCAGACCCACGTTCGTCACGAACTTCGCTGCTTCATTGCTGCCGTACGGTATGTCCATCTTTTAACCTCGCTTGCAGTTATTATAAAAACGAAAGGGCGGCAGGCGAGCGCGGATCGCCTTGCCTACTGCTCATCAAAAGTTTCGCGTATCTTCTCACGGAGCTCCTCCCGCTTGCGCTCTGCGTCTTTTTCGTTCGCCCACTCGGCGTCCGACGCCTCAACGAGCAGGTCCGCTATCCTGTCAAGCTTCTTGCCTTCCTTTGACTCGACGCGCTCCTTTATCTTCTCGAAGAGAAGCTGCTTGTGCGCGGCCATGGTGAGCCACGTTAGCCTCGACTCAACAGCATCGTAGAAGTCTCCTTCGCATTCGCTCGCACATTCGTATCCCATCCTTTCACCCCCTTGGTGTTCTGTCCATGTATAGGACGTCCTACATGTGGTAGCGCGTGTATATAAATACATAGGACGTCCTATACGTGTTGGTGTTTATGAAACCGTTGGGCTGCGACATGCGGGGGATGCTCTCGTTCCAGATACTCTATCTGCTCTCTAAAAAACCAATGCATGGAGAAGCGCTCGCGGAAGAGATAGGAAAGCGCCGCGGGGAGAAACCAAAGGCCGGCACGATATACCCTGCTCTAAAGGAACTGACACGCAAAGGCCTTATCAAGGGCGACAAGCGGGGCAAGACGATCGTCTACTCGCTAACACCGGAAGGCACGAAGACTATGCGCTACGCAAAGGAGTATTTCTTGCGCTGCTTCGGGGAGATAGTCGGGCGGTAGTTCCAGAAACGTATGCCTTGAACACAAGAAACGCGCTCAACGCCACGAGCCCGCGGAAGCTTAGGAGCAACTCTGCATTGCCGCCTCCTACAATCATCTCCAACGACAGTGCGCTTATCAGGATTGCCATGGCCAGCGCCGAGTATGTCAGGCTGCTTTCCGAGGCCGACGAACCGGAGTATTTGCCAAAGAGCAGCATTATTGACGATGCTGCTATTCCAGGGACGAATATGCCAAGAAGTAACATCGTTTTTGCCAATTCGTTGCTCAGGACGTACCCTGTCCCCCAGTAAGTCACTTGCGGTCCTGCTATACCACCGGCTGCTGAAGCGACAAAGACGCCGAATGCAAAGAGGGCGAAAAGGGTCGTGGATACAGAGGCCTTTGTCTTGTTCCCGGAGAGTATGAAAACTACCATTCCAATGGCCGGCGCCACGAGAAGCGAGCTTGGGATCCCTCCGAAGATAAAAATGGCCTTGTCGATTTCGTAGAGCCCGAAATACGCGAAAAGCTGCCTGGTGCCCGTGAGTAGCGCCGAGAGTCCGGCAACCAGCCAAAAGACCATCCCCATGCGTATCGTCGTGGGAGAGAGGACGTCCTGCCAACGGTTGCGTCCCGTGTATATGCTTATGAAAAAGGTGGCTGCCGCAGCGATGAGCATCACGCCGCTAAATAGGGTGCCTTCGTTGACCATCACAAATCACGATTAGCCCACATTGGTGGCACGTTAATAAATGTCAACGGGTGCTATTTTATCAGGCCTTTTATCCGTGCAGCGGCAATTTTTTGGTAGAGCGGCAGGTTTTTTATCAACTTCGTGGCGGCGCCCGTGCGCATCGCGGCTTCAACAACAGCCCGTGCGACAGCCGGCGCAACGCGCCTGTCCAGAGGCTGCGGTATGACCGCGCCTGCCGTTGGCTTCTTTACGAGCGAGGCTATGGCTCTCGCGGCCGCGAGGCGCATCTCAACGTTGATGACGCTGGCGCGGCAGTCGAGTACCCCGCGGAAAACGCCCGGGAACGCCAGTAGGTTATTGATTTGGTTCTCATGCTCGGAACTTCCTGTGCCTATTACGGCAGCACCAGCCTCCTTCGCATCTTCCGGAGCTATCTCTGGAATAGGGTTGGCCAGAGCAAAGACTATGGGTGTGCTAGCCATCGATATCACATGTTCCTTGCTAAGGACGCCGGCAGAGGATGCACCGATGAAAACGTCCGCGCCTTTTACAAGTTCCTCCAGGCCGCCTTTCTTCCGTTCATTATTTGTCATCTCCGCCAGTTCTTCCTTGAAACGCGTCAATCCTGCGCGTCCTTGGTATATTGCGCCTTCGGTATCAACGACTACGATGTTCGTGACGCCTGCGGCTACGAGCAGGCGCGTGATGCCGACGCCTGCAGAGCCGGCACCGTTGACGATTATCCGGACTTTCGTGAGTTCTTTCCTGGCCACTTTCAGTGCATTAAGCAGGGCCGCAAGAACAACGATTGCGGTCCCGTGCTGGTCGTC
>JACQIF010000012.1 GCA_016198635.1 Candidatus Aenigmatarchaeota archaeon | reverse complement strand
TTGCTTCATCCATAACACGGTCTGCTGCCCTATAGCCCTGCGCCCGCAACTGTTCTTGACGGCTTTGGCTATCAAAATAATCTTTCAGCGAAATAAACAATCGCCTCTAGTTCACTGCTTCCGCTTCCTTCCAGATGGACTCGAACATCGGCTGTAACAGAGAGCCTGTGAAGTGGTCGCTCTGTGTCCATAGGTGCGTGTCCTGTGTGGGGTGGGTTTTCTCGTCGTGCGTCAGCGCCACGAGCGCCTCCTTGCCGTCTGCTATCGCAAAGCGGCCGTCTATCTTGCGCCCCTTGATGTTGCGGACTTCTGCGAAGCCCTTTATGGAGTGGACCGTGTTCTCGCCGCTTGCGTTCACAGGAGCAGCGATGCGGACGCGCACGCCGCGCTTGGACGCGTTCTTGAGCAGATGCGAGTGATTCGCAGCTATCTCTTCGAGCCCTTTTTCGGACGTTAGTATGTAGACGTGTGACGAGGCCTTTTTGAGCATCGACTCGAGCTGCTGGTGCATTGCGTGCCGGCCCTTTACAGAGCCTGTGAGGTCCGCAACGCTGACAGTTTCGACGCCTGTTTCGAACAGCTCCTCCAGCTCTTTTATGATGTCGGACTTACGCGCCCGCTCTATGCGGTCCGTGGCGTTCTCAAAGTCCTCCTTGAACTTGTTCTTCGCGCGCTCCAGCGCCTCGCGGGGCGCGACAGCGACGTATTTGATTGGCTTTGAGTTCTGCAGGATGACGAATCCCTTGTCTGCTAGGCTTTCGAGCACGTCGTAAGTTCGTGAACGCGGCACGCCCGAAAGCTCGGACAGCGCGCCTGCGTTGGAAGAGCCTTTGCTGATGAGCGTAACGTAGAGTTTCCGCTCGTAAGAGTTCAATCCTATCATTGACAGCATATCCATTACTTTCTGGCTTGCGACGCTCTTAGGCATTGTAAAATACACCCCATTTATCTGCGTTTTTCGCTACTATCTAAACGCAAGCGCACCTATTTAAAGGTAACTACTTGCCCGTAACACCGATTTTTGGGCAAATTAACAGCCTCTATAGATTCGGGCCGCTTATAAATCTAGCCCTTCCTCCCCTGACTCTTGTATAGCGCAACAACACGCTCTAGAGTATCGACCTCTTCCACGTTCTTGTCCGTGCGCACGCGCACGAGACGCGGGAACCGCAGGGCGTAGCCTGACGAATACGTGGGCGACTTCTGTATCTCCTGGTAGCCCGCTTCGATGACGACCTTTGGTTTGATCGTTACGGACTTGCCTTTTTCTGTTTCTATCAGCGGCTTCATCGTTCGCGTAACCTCATCATACTGCTCTTCTGTCAAACCAGTGGAGAGCATCCCGCACTCTAGCAGTCGTCCTGTCTCCGGATCCCTGCACGCCAGTACGTAAGACGATAGCCAGCGTGTGCGCTTGCCCTCGCCCCAAGTCGCGCCTACGATAACAAGATCGAGCGTCTCCATGATGGGTTTTATCTTATACCAGCCGCCGACATGGCGACCGAATACGTACGCAGACGTCGGCACCTTCAGGAAGACGCCTTCTTGTCCGGCGTCAAGAGCATCCTTGTAGAACTTTTCTAACGTTCGTATGTCGTCTGACAATACCTGTTCTGCCATCTGGAACTTGCCCGCCGACTCCCTTACAATACCCCTTAAAATATCCCATCTTTCTGCGAGCGGTTTGTCCAGTAGCAGCGCGCCGTCGGCGTAAACGGCGTCAAACAGGTTCAACTGCACAGGAATCTCCTTGGCCATGCGCTCGATATCGTACTTCCGCTGGATGCGCTGGGAAAGCGCCTGAAAAGGGACTGGCTTGCCGTTGCGTATTCCCAGCGCCTCGCCATCTACGATGCACTCGCGTGAGCGCAGGCCGCTCTTACATAGCCCTACAATGTCAGGAAACTGCTTCGTAACGTCTTCGAGGCGCCGCGTGAATACCCAGATACGTTCGCCGCGCTTGTGTATCTGTACGCGCATGCCGTCGTACTTGTACTGCGCGATGACTGTGCCGTGCTCCTTCGTTACGTCGCTTATCTTTTCAGCTGCGATCCCGAGCATCATCTGTATCGGTTTGCCCACGGTGGGGCGTACGCCGCGCAGGCCTCTGATGCCGTGCGTGCGCGCTATCTCCGCGACCTCGCCGAAGTCGGAAAGGATGTTCCACGCATATTCGACAGCGTTCGCGGCCCCTTTCCTTTCCTTACTGTCCGTTTCAATGAAAGCCGCAACGATGGCATCACGCACTATGCCTTCTGCTACGCCGACCCGCAGGTCTCCTAGGACATTGCGCACTATGTAACGGGCCTCCAGAGGGGAAGCGGAAGCAAGGAGTTCGGAAACGAGCGCAACTTTGCGTTCCTGTGATTTCGCGCCTGTTGCGTCCGGAAGTTTCTGCAGGTTCCCAACGACCCTGTCCACTGTCAGCGTGCCGTGTCCAAGAGTGCGCTGCTTTTTCCCTTTCAACAGGCCTTCGGCAACCAGTCCCAAATCCCCTTTCTTCGCGAAGCGTTTTTCAACATCTTCTGTTGGGAAACCGGAAACGCGAGCCACGGCCTTGATCATCGTCTGTTCCGCCACACCAAGTTCCCGCGCATCGTACGCCGGGAACACCCGTCCGGTGAGCAGGATTGTGGCATAATGAAGCGCGCCCCTATCAAGCTCGCGCAGGAACGCGGCCGCTATACGTGCCTTCTCTAGCTTTGATGGCGTCGCCTCAAGGCGCTCATAAACAGAGACTATATCCGCGTAACGCATACGATACGTTACTCAGGCGATTTTATAAACACGGAACCGCAACTAAAGACATGAGCAAAGGCATCAGCCCTGTCATAGCCTCAATAATCCTGATACTGATAGTGATTTCGCTTGCCGGCTCCTTCGTCGTTTTCACAGGGCGCCTGACGTCATCACAGACTGAAGCGGCCGAAAAGCAGTCACAACAAGCGACACGCACGGCGACGACCATATTCCACATAGAAGGCGTTAGCGGACGCACAGTTACGCTCGTGAACGATGGGTTACAGACGCTGGCTGTTGGCTCTGTTACCGTTTCAATAGACGACAGGGCCGTGAACTATACGATGGCAGGCGATATCGCTCCCAAAGAACGCGGCGACCTGACTGTACAAGGCCTTTGGAGCGCAGGCCGCGGCGACCACAGGCTCACTGTCCGCGGCGCTGCTGGTTCGGATTCCATACCCATAACGATAGAGTCCGTTAAAGAGGAAAAAGTGCTTGATTTGAGGTTCGATGAGGGCACAGGAACGGCGGCGAACGACGTCAGCGGAAACGCCAACACAGGCAGCTTGGGCAGCGGAAACTCGAGCCGAGTTCCCGCATGGGTTGCAGGCAAATTCGGCAAGGCCCTCCAGTTCGACGGCGTCGACGACGGCGTCAGCATCGCCGACAGCACGAGCCTCCGTTTCACCAAGGAGTTCACAGCGGAGATGTGGGTGAAGCCCACGAACCTCGCCGTGGGCCAGAAGATGCTCATCGAAAAGACCAATGCCAATACCAACGGATGGACATTCTACAAAACGAGCCCGAACACGAGCGACGTGCAGTTTGAGTTCCCGAACATCAACAACGAGGGGCTCCTCGCCGCTAATGCGCTCTCGAACGGGGCATGGTCACATATTGTGCTGACTGTGAAGAATCGCGTCGGCAGTATCTATACCAATGGCGATCTCGAGATCTCAAGAACTTGGACTGTCGACGGCATCGTCTCTACGGACGCGCTTTGGATTGGCAGCCGGGCCGGTTCAGGCCTGTTCTTCGACGGGACAATAGATGAGCTCCGCGTTTACACAATCGCATACGCTCCGGACGAACTGTACGTGATGAAGAGGCGATGAAGCGTGAAGGGAATCTCGCCGATAGTCGCGTCCGTGCTGCTCATACTTGTTGCAGTTTCGCTCGTTTCGACGTACACTATATGGTCCAACCGCGTCTTCAGCCGCGTCAGCGAGCAAGGAGGCGAGGAGATCTCCAGCGCGGCGAAGAAACTCTTCTCGGACTTCAACATCGAAGGCATCAGCAAGCAGACCATTGCAATACGCAACACCGGCTCTTCAAAGCTCACCGCGTCCGCGCTTACTGTCTTTTTTGACGGCGAACCGATAACGTTCGCTGCGGACTTCGACGCGTTAGACGCAGACCAGAGCGGCTCGCTCGCGCTCAAAGAGCTGTGGAAATTCGGCCCCGGCTCGCATACAATGAAGGTTAGCGCCGGCTCGTTCTCTGACTCGATGCAGTTGACTCTTGAACCGGCTTCAGGACTTGCCGGCGACTGGCGTTTCGATGAATCGACAGGTACAGTCGCCAAGGACTCGAGCGGCAATGGCGTAGACGGAACTCTTAACAACGCGACTGGCACTTGCGGTGGCACCGCATGTCCATCATGGACTCGCGGAAAAGTGAATAACGCACTGGAGTTCGACGGCGTCGGCGACTCTGTTATTATTCCTAAAAGTTCGTCTCACGAACCGATGAACACCATTACGATTGAGGCGTGGTTTAAGCCTGACGTTCTCACCGGCACACATTTCGTTCTGCATAAAGGCGGTCTGTACTACATCCGCCACAGCGGGGGAACGTTGGAGGCTGTAATATACACTGGTGGCGTAGGCAGCTGGGTTATCGTTGAAGGTTCCATAAAGACCGGAGAATGGCACCACATCACGCTTGTTTACGATAAGACCGCAGTCATCGCCTACCTTAATGGTGCGGAAATAGGACGTGACCCTGCCACCGGTAACATTGGCTCCCCTTCCGTCCCCGGCGGTCTCTCCATAGGCGCTGAATCAGGTTTCCCGTTCAGTTTCTTCGACGGCACTATAGATGAAGTCCGTATCTATAGCGATCGTGCGTATACGCCAGACGAACTGTACGTCTTGAAACAGAAATGAGCGACTAACCTATCTCTTTCACGACACGCTTCGTCCCGCATACCTGGCACTTCAGGCGCAGCAGGTGATCCTCCCGTACGAGGTCCGTATCGGGCTTTCCACAGGAACAGAAGACGTACTCGTTCGCGTAGCGTTCAAGCTTCATCCGCAGCTGCTCCGGCGTGAACTTTCCCTGGAATGTTGCGCGGTTGCCCTGAAGCTCTCCGGGCACGGCCAGCTCGCGCGTAAGGAATTTTAGTACGTGCCGCGGCTCGCGCCGCAGCGTGCGCGCCAGTTCGGCGAAGTTGGCAATCGTTGTACTATTACCCTGCACGCTCACGATGGCGATTGGCATCTCAAAACGTTCGCGAACGTCAGCGCGGTTTATTTTCTGCTCGGCGCGTTTCAGTAACGTTTCATAGTCTTGCATCTTTTGGCTGCGGCGAAGACGCTTAAATAGCTTGCGAGTGCTCGCCCACGAGCGCCCGCCAGTTCTGCTTGTACGCGGCGTACGCGCGGTCGAACTCCTCTTTTGGCGTTGGCGTTATACCCAGTGACCTCATCTTTTCTATGAGCTCCCGCTTCGTTTTTTCCACATCGCTCTCCGCGTTCACAATCTTCTCCAATTCGAGTATGTAGCCGTACCCTTTGGTGTAGTCAAGCGTTACAGTCGCCCCGTCGTACGTGAACTCGTTACGCGTCCTGAACCACTTTATCGCTATTTCGTAGCCCAACGCACGGAAGAGCGCTTCCAGTTTCCCGAAGTCCTCGCGCGCTACGTGAACTTCGACCTCCTCGCGGGCGTCGCTGTGCAGCGCGCCCTTTTTGAGCCATATTTTTGAATAGGAACGATTCTGCTGGATTCGCAGATCTACAGGCCCGTTGAAATAGTACGTTACCTGCTCGTCCTCGTTGGAGGCATTACCAAACCTTTTAAAGAGCGCATCGTACTGCTCTTTCGTAATGAACGCGCGCACTTCGACCTCTATGTTTTTCATTGCGGTCCCTCAGCGGCCTGTTAACGGGTTCCACACATACTGCACAGCATACAGCTTGACGAAGCCCAGGTAAGGCACATGGAAGAGCGAGCGTCCGGCTATCTGTTCTTGGCGTACAGGCGGGCGTCCGCCGCCGCACTGGTCGCATGACGGGTTGTGGTCCCCGCGCGTTATGTAAATGGTCTCCGCGTCGCCGGCCTTGTGCTGGATATCCGCATCGCTAATCTCGTTCCATCCCTCGCGGCGCGTGACGCGCCCGTTCTCGTACTTTGCTACCACTCTGTGGATTATTGGCTTCGACTCCCACCCGCGGAACACTATGATGTCTTCTATTTCATACGTTTTCTGGCTTCCGACGATTACCAAGTCCCCGACGTTTAGCGTGGGCACCATCGAACTCGACGATACGGTGACCACAGGGAACGACGTCCCGAGAATCAGGCCGAAGACAGCGTTAAGGATGACGGCAGCGGCTATGCCCAGTACGGCGTAAAGAACTATGCCGCGCCAGCCTTCGTTGTACTTGTCCCACAGACGGATGTACGCGTGGCGTATTTTCATAGCTCTGACTCTCTTCGAGCTTATATAAAATCAATAAAACCGGGGCCGGCATCACGCTTTTTTGAGGGCTTTTTCGAACTCTGTGCGCATCTCTCGCGCCTGTTCAGCCAAGTTCTTCGATGCGCGCTTTGCCGTCGCAACAGGGTCTTCGCCCTCCGTTTCCAGTATGAGTATCGGGTTACCCAGTTGGGGGTGGTGCTTGTCATACGCGACACTCTTGACGCGCTTGTCGTGCGCCAGCTCGTTCCTTAGTATGTCCGCGAACGTGTGCGTCTCTCCGGCGAGCTCGAGGCGCATCTTGCTCTTTCCTTTGTTAAGCATTTTGAGCTGCATGTCGTCACCTTATACGAAAGTTCCTATCTGCGCAAAGACCGTTTCTTCGGCAACGGGCTTCGGCGTTTCGGGAGGGAACCCCCTCAATATTTTTATATATCCTCTCCTTGTCGTTTTTGTGAACTGGCCTGCCTCAAGATCGGTAACACATTGCCGCGCCTTCAGTTGCGTCGTGTAGTCAGGGTAGCGGCGCCGGAGCTCTTCGAAAACGTTCTCGGAGGTTCTCTCTTCATCATCGACCTCCTTCAATAGAGCGAATATCTCTTTTCCAAGCGTGTAGTTCTTCAAAGCCGGTCCCCAATAGACATTCAAGAGCACGCATCTACTATTTAAAGAAGACGCCCGCGTCTAGCTTTGCACTTAAAGTGCCTGCAACGAGCATGTTTGAATATCGTTGGTCCGGTACGGGTGTCGAATGCCGCCGTGCAGAAGACTTTTGAGGCAAAGACGCCCGCGTCTTCACTCCGGGAAATCGGTTTATTTAAATCCGACAGGCTCGGTTTCGCGAGCCTGCGTCTCGAATGCTATCCATCTGTATATAGGG
>JACQIF010000089.1 GCA_016198635.1 Candidatus Aenigmatarchaeota archaeon | reverse complement strand
TTTGCCAGTCCGTTCTACAGACGACATAATCAGGAAGGCGCACCAGTGGGACGCCGCCCGGCGCGTGAGCGTCCCGAGCGATGGCGTACAACTCAAATCCATCAGCAAGCGTCTCGACGTTTTAGAGGCGAAGATAGACGTCGTCATGCGCAAACTCTCGTTAGAGCAGCCTGTGGAGAAGACGGTCCACACGCGTTTGCTTGAAGCGCTCGCGGACTGGAAATCGACGCAACAGCTCGCCGCAGAGCTAAGCTACCGCCAGGAGTACGTGAGCCGCTGCGTGGCGACACTGAAGCGCAACGGTTCGCTAGAGACGCGCAAGCAGGGTAAGACGATATTCTACAGGAAAACCGCGTAAGCATCCTCTATGAAAATACAACAACGCCATGAACAAGAGAGACTCGAACTCTTTGAAGAGCTCGCGCTGTATAAAGATACTCCAGTCATAGTTGAAGGGCGCAGAGATGCCGAGGCGTTGAACGCGCTGGGGTTCGCGCGAGTCCTCGTAATCAATCGCGGAAAGAGCCTCTACGATTTCTCACTTGACGCAAAAACGATCAGCGGTGCCCGGACAGTGCTAGTGCTCACAGACTTCGACCCTGAAGGCGAACGCATAGACAAGGAACTTGAAGAGTACCTGCGTAGCGTTGGCTGCCGCACGGACAAGAGCGCCCGCGCCCGCCTGCGCATCCTGTTCCATAAGAACAAGCTTACGACAGTACAGGGGCTGAGGAACATCATACTAGCGTAACTTCCTGTATGCGGCGAAGGCGAACGCCGCGAGGCCAATGAATGCGATGGGTATGAACCAAACTGGCTGGTTCGACGGCTGTCTTTCAACAGACTCAACGAATGAAAGAAGTCCGGAGTTTCCGCCCATCGCGTATACGATACCAGTAGAGTCACGTGCCGTAATAGTCCACGTCTCTCTCTTTAGCGTAACGAAACCGTCGAGACCCGCAACTTCCGCTTCGACGGCTGCCTTGAACTTCTCGTCATCGCGCGAACCTTCAATATCTCTCGGAGCGTACAAACGCGTCTCCGTCAGCGCGAAGTCTGTAGGCCCGAAACTTGCGCCTGTGGGATGCACTATGAGAACATCTATCCCTGATGGCTCTTCCTGTGGCGCCTCTTCGCCTATAGGAACTGCCATTCCCGTAGCTTCCGGAGATTCAAGGATAAACTCTCGCTCTTCATAGAAACAACCGTCTGTTATGCCCTGCGTACCGCATCCTTGCGCCTCCAACCTACTCTTCATTTCGTCGAATGCCAGTGTCTCAATTTCAACATGACCCGTGTACAAGAACCTCTCATCCGGAGGCTGTTCAGGAGGCACGTATCCAGGAACGGGTTTGCACGCGAAGGCTCCTTCCCCTATCTCTGTGAGCGCCTGCCCTTCTGGGCAAGATGCGGGTTCTGGGGTCTCCTGGGCGAGAGCAAACGGAACGAGCAAGACGAACGTCAGCAAAACGCGTAACATAGCGTAATTTAGGACTGCTCTTATAAAAAAGACTATAACAGGTACAGGACACCCAGTGCAACAGCCGAGAATACAACGGAAGCTATTCCAATGGTCTTTTCGCCGAACTTTGGAGCAGCGGCAACTTTGGGCGCTTCCGCGGTATCGACAGTCTTTATCTCCTGCGCAATTTCGTCAGACATCTATAGCACCACTTATTTTTAGGAGAGTGCCCTTTAAATCCTCGAGAGATTCGGGGTTTGCCAGGGCGTTACGTTCGCCGGGTGCGTGGCTTCTTACGCACTCGTTGAGTTCTATACCGAGCTCCTCGCAGGCCTGTTTCAACGCAGTGTAGCTCTCCGCGTCAGACAGGAAATAACAGTAATAATTTTCATATTTGTGCGTTCGTAAGTAGTTCTTTAGCCGTTCCTTTGTCACTTCTGTATACCTTTTTTTAATCGCCGGCGTCTCGAGCCAAGGCTGCCAGTCGTAGGAGTCGAATGGGTAGTAGTATGAGAGCTCGATTGGTATGACTCCGGGAGATGAGATTACGACCAAATGTATCTTGTCCTTGTTCGGCACTGCTTCTAACGTCGCGCGTATCGCTCTGTGCAGCTGGCCGTTTGCGTAAGGCTTCGTGTACGAGCACGGGACGAACAGAACGGTCGTGCGCTCTTCTGGGCTCTTGTATCTATTGCAAATAAAATCCTGCCAGCGCTCGTACGTAGGATTAACGAGCTGTTCTTCACCAACTCCTACGATCTCGTTGCGCACCTCGAACTGCGGCAGCCACGACTTCCACGAAGGGAACGGCGCGTACTGCGTCGCATCGTAGCGGACGCGTTTCTCCGGCATCCAGTCCTTAATCACGTCAAAGAACTCTCCCTTGTCTAACGGACGCCACTCGCCGGCTGCCCACATTCTATGCAGCTCCGTACGTGCGTGAGGCTGGCAGTTTATCAGCGTCATCTCGTCTGCCCACTCCAACGCGTAACGAACGCTTTCGTCTGTGTTGCGCTTAACGTCCTCTGCAAACGGCGGATTCACTACTAGGTAAACCTTTATTCCCCACCCTTTGCTGCGGATGAGCTTGCACGCACGTTCGAAGTCCGCGC
>JACQIF010000090.1 GCA_016198635.1 Candidatus Aenigmatarchaeota archaeon | reverse complement strand
GACCTACGGCACGCACGACCACCAACTTTCGAGTACCTGCCGTCAGGCCCACCGGCCGCGCCGACGTCGAAGGGCCTGCCGACGTCGAGGTAGTAGCCCCGAAGCACGGGGCAGAAGCCTTCTTTGTTACCCCAGAAGTATGAAGCATCTTGACCGAATTTAGCGACTGCATCTTCTTTGCTGCCTGTTTTCGTCGCAACGCCAAGAGTAGGATGGTATTCGAGCCCCCAATCGTCTTCTGGCATTCGTTGTTTCGTACGGGTGCCGCCTTCATATTCCCATGCATCGCCCTCGCGCACGAGTCGCGCTCCTTCGTGTACGTACTTACCGTCTTCCCATGTGGTCGAGGTCCATTCGCCGTATCCGCGTTGTGCGTAGACGGCCTGCTTGAAAGCCGGAGAAGTATCGAAAGCGTGGCGAAGCATGCCGAGCGTTGGCACGCCGCGGGCTTGGTGTTCGGCTGCAGTTAGAGAACGGCCGTCTTGCTGAGGAAACTCTATCTGGTTGGCGAGTTCGAAGGTTGGAATGACCGTTTTACCGCCCACTACTTTAGGCTCAACGCGTAGCATCTGAAGCGATGTTGCCATACCATCTCTAACAGCAGATAACTATTTAAGCTTATCGTTTTGTCGTCACTAGCCAGTAGGACTATATAAACGGCTCTTAACCCTTCCTTGCCTTCACGATAAGCTCGAATCCCCAGCGCTCCTGCACGCTCTCGACCTTGAAGTGCCTCTCCATCGCGGCAAGCCACTGCTTCTTGCCCCATTTTGTCGGGTGTTCGTCGTGCCACATGTGTCCGACAGTGCGCTCCCACACCTCCCAGAAAATGTTCCACCACCATTTGCAGTCAGGCGTCGTCATCACGAAGACGCCGTCGTCTTTAAGGACGCGCTTGACGTTCTCCAGTGCGCGGTCTACGTCCGTTATGTGTTCGAGAACGTGCATTGCCACGACGTTGTCAAAACTGCCTGCGGCAAAAGGAATGTCCAGGATGTCGCCCTGCTTGAACTCGAAGTCTGCGTTGGGGATATCCTTGATGTCCATTCCAGTCCCGCGGCCCATGAATTTTATGAACGCCCCCTCAGGCATCGAGTCGCATGGCTTGCCGCAGCCGATGTCGAGAAGCGTGCCTTGCGCCAGCAACGGCTTGATTCTCTTGTAGCGGCCTTTGTGAAACGTCTCTCTTAACAGTCTGAACATAACTTCCAACGTCTCCACGTTACGAGCGTATATAAAAGCAGGCGCCCGCGTCTGTGTGCGGGAACTGCAGTTCCCGACACGTCGGAACGCCGGGCGTTCCGTACGCACTCCGGTCACTCCGTATATAAAAGCCTCCTGTTAATGAAGGCTGTGGAACGCATGAAAAGGATTCTGCCCATCCTGCTCTCTGTGGGACTGTTAGGCGCTGTCATCTACTTCTCTGACGCGCGCAGCGTCGCATCTGCTCTGCGGTCCGCAGACATGCGCTTCGTAGCTGCGGGACTGACGCTGTGGGCTGTTGGCGTCGCACTACGCATAGAACGGTGGAATGCGCTCCTTAAACACGTGCGAATCGTACTGCCGTTCCGCGACGTCGCAACGACATTCCTCGCAGGATTCTACCTTTCAAACATAACGCCGGGCAAGGCAGGCGATCCCATACGGGCTGTGATGCTCAAACGCACGCAGGGCGTTTCGTTTTCACAGGCGCTGCCATCCATAATAATAGAGAGGATGGCTGACCTGCTGGCAATGATGTCCATAGCATCCGTGGGCATACTGTTCCTCCCGCCTGTCATACCAAAAAGATATGTCTACGGCATCGTCGCTGTGTTCGCCACCATTTTGTTCGTGATAGTGCTGGCAGTTTCCTCCCAAAGGCGCGCCCAGACATTCCTCCGCATCGTGCACCGCGTTTTCTCATTTGTGCCAAAGATACGTTCGCTCGAAAGCCGCATCGGATCGTCGTCCGTAAAAATTACGGAGTCCTTCGCCTCTTACCGCAGTCCGCGCGTGCTGGCCAAGACGTTCGCCATAACTGCGGTTCTTTGGTTTCTGGAAGGTGGCATAGGCGTACTGGCATTCAAGGCGATTGGCGTCGATGTCCCATACTTGTGGGTACTTACGATGGTTCCCATAGCGACGCTGGCTGGCGTGCTCTCTCTTCTACCCGGAGGGATAGGGTCGTCTGAACTTGTTGGTGTGGTCTTCTTCGTGACAGTGCTGGGCATCACTCCAGCACAGGCCACTGCAGCGGCGCTACTCGCACGCCTGATGTCGTACTGGATGTATGTTCTGGCCGGCTCTCTGTCGATGGGAGTTATGAAAAGGATATGAACGGTGTCAGGATGCACTATGTGAAAGCACTGAAAATTCTGCAGGGAAAACACTCGCATACAGTACTCCTTGCTCTCGTGACTCTGCTGTTCCAACTCTCTGTTCCTCTGCCATCGTTCCCGCTTAACGACGACTACCCGTACTACAAGACAGTCGAGAATATACTGCACGGCGACGTTCGCCTGCACCACCCGATAAACATGACCTTCTTGCTGCAGGGCTTCTACGGCGCCGTTGTTGCATCTGTCGCCGGACTCTCGCACAGCTCGCTTGCAGCAGGTACAATACTATTGAGCACCGCCGGCATAATGATATTTTACGCCCTTCTAAGGAGATTTTTTGACCGAACGGTGTCCACGTTAGGCGCGCTGACGCTGCTCGTCAACCCGTTTTACTTCTACCTGAGCCACACGTTCATGACCGATATCCCGCGGCTTGCGCTGAGTTTGCTGTCAGTATATTTCTTTGTGAGGTCTGTAGAAACGAAACGGCGGACGTACGTCACGCTGGGCGTCCTATCAGCGCTTGCGGCTTTCTGGGTAAGGCAGTTCGGCATATTTACAATAGGCGGCCTCGTTTTATACTACTTGTTCGATGACAGAAAACAACTGCTTACGCGACGTAACGCGATTCTTTTGTTTGCCCTGCCTGCCACAATGATAGTGACGTGGCTCTACTGGTACTATGCCGTAAACGGTTCTGCGGGGTACACCGAAGGCTATTTTAACGTAGGCCTCAATGTATTACGAACGATAGGCAAGGGGGCGCTCCACGCAGGATATTTCATATTCCCTCTCGGCGCCTTCTATCTCTTCAATTACAGGACCGTCCGCAAGAAGTTCTTTACGCTCGAACGTTCCAGAAAAACATTCGTGGCCCTCATGCTGCTGGCGATGGCAGGCTTCGCTGCGGCCGCACATTTCTTCCTTGGCTACAACGCCTTCTACCAGTTCTCCCTGATGAGCGCCAGCCGTCTCGGCATAAAAACAATTCCCGGCATCAAGCCCAACGGCATCTTCCCGGAAGCGCTGGCCGGGCCTCTAACGCTGTTGAGCATCGCTGCCTTCGTAGGCGTTCTGGTAGACATACTAAGCGTGCGGCGCGGGGACAAGCGCTTTAGGTTACTGTCATTCGTGATGGTCGCAGAGGTAGTGCCGCTGCTGTTCACGATGAACTTCTTCGAGAGGTACTTCCTACTGTTGATTCCGATAATGACATTATTCGCCCTGCGTTCGTTGTCGCGTCACGTCTCCGTTAAACGCATACTCGTTGCATATGTGCTTCTGTTCGGAGCGCTCTCGTGGTACGGCACCTACGACAACATGAGCTGGAACTCGGCAAGATGGGAAGGAGTCGGATACCTGCACGGAATAGGCGTTGCGGAAGAGAAGATAGATGCGGGCTTCGAGTACAATGCGCGCTTTTACGAAACATGCATACAGCGTCCTGAACTGGCCGTGCGATGGCAGAGCTGGGCCTGCAGCCTTAGCGATGCGTACGTTGTCTCATTCGAACAGCAACCAGGATACGACGTGCTTCACAGAGTAGCGTATTACGGGCCGTTCGGCGAGCGCCTAGGCGACGTGCTTGTCTTAAAGAAGAATGGCGCCCAATAGACAGGTGGTTACCGATGAAAATATCTGTAGTGATACCTGCACGCAACGAAGAAGGGAACATCGAGCACGCCGTGACCGCAGTAGAGAATGCGCTCGCGGGCCGCGAATACGAAATAATCGTTATGGATGACGGGTCAACTGATGCCACTCCGCAGATAGCAGACCGCCTCGCGCGCGGCCGCGTGCGTGTCATACACCGCAGACCGCCCAACGGCTTCGGTCGCACGGTACGTGAAGGCCTTTTGGCAGCCAAAGGCGACGTTATCGTGCCAGTTATGGGAGACCTCTCCGACGATCCGGCAGACTTGCTGAAGCTCGTCAACAAGATAGAGGAGGGTTACGACATCGCAATAGGCTCGCGGTTTGTTAGTGGCGGGAGTGTGGAAGGCTATCCGAAACCAAAACTATATCTCGGTAACCGCGTCTGGAACTTAACGGCGCGGACGCTATACATGCTCCCGTACAAAGACCTCTCAAACGCTTTCAAGGCTTACCGACGAAACGTAATAGAAAACGTCAACATCGAGTCAACAGGATTCGAAATCACGGCAGAGATTTTGCTGAAGGCATTGACAAAAGGATACCGCGCCGCGGAAGTCCCGGTCCGCTGGTACGGCAGGAGGAGCGGCGCTCCAAAGATGAGCTTCCTCAAAGTCGCGCCGGCGTACCTATGGATGATGTTGAGGCTGTGGCCTGCGTACGTTGCGTCCAGAGCGAAACGCGTCAAGCCGGCGGCAGTTTGACTCCGTATATCCTATTGCCGATGTTGCCCCACGGCTGGAGGTAGTCCTTCGACGCGACGACTGTCCCGTCATTCGGGTTGAGCGTGACTCTGTACGAGCACACGCCATGGCCGTCCATGCAGGAGTCGTACAGTAAACCCAGCTCCCCGTAGAACTCTATAACCTTGGGATCCACGCCGCTGTTAATCAGCTCTCTGGCAACGTCCCACTTGGCCTCGTTCCACGACTGGTAATCGTATGTACCGACCCACCCCCAGAAGGCCATCAGAACGACAGCCACACCCATCAGAGGTCTCCAGTGCTTGAGCGTAACAGCGCGTTTCAAAACAAACGGCACGAGAAGCGCCATCATAACCAGGAAATATCTGTCTATCGTAAGAGCGGATGGAATAACTGCCAACGCGTAAGCCGCGGCCATGAACAGGAGTGGAGACATCTCGCTGTTCTTCCTTTCTGTGTACACAGACACAGCCAAGAAGAAGAGTGCAACAAACGACAAGGCCACTACCGGTATCCAGAGTGCGCCTGGAAAGAGCGCGGCTTTGAGAGACGCGTGAATCGTAACGAGGTCTTTGACAGCAACGGGATGCAAAACCATAATCTGCCCAAGGCCTTGTTGATTCAGAATATTGACCCCGAACCAGAGGCCTTTGCCTGCGACAATGCGCTGCGCGTACCAAACCGCAAGAAGCGCCACTGCGACAAAGCCTGCAATACGCGCAGATGCAACGCGCTTCCACTTTGCGCGCATATTATAGAGGAAAACAAGGCTGAACGGCAGGAACATGAGTGAGAGGAAGTACAGAGGGCGCAACAGGTTTCCTGCGATATTCAGGCCGAGCTGTGGCAGGTGGTACTGCAAGCGAACCAGGCTATGCGCCTGTGCCCAGTAAAGCCATGGAGTCACGGCCAGAAGCGGGATAACGAGCATTATGGCTATTTTTCGTATGTCAAGCTCGCGGCGCCTTTGCAAAAGATAGTAAAGGAAGACTCCTCCTACGATGGCGAGAGCCCACTGTCTTACGTAGAAGCCGGCGATGGAAAACACGGAGCATATTAAAAGGTCGCGGTCACTGCGTGTAGCGATAGCGCGATGGCCAAACAGCGCTGCTGCTAGGATGAAAAACAGCGCGTATATGTCCGTGAGGAACGAATGGCTTAGATATACAAAAATGGGGTTGCTTAACAGTACGAGCGCCCCTGCTAACGCCTGCGTACTGCTGAAGAACCTGCGGAGGAAAATGTAAAATAGCGGCACTGTCGCGCCTGCGACTAGGATCGTCGCGGCCTGCAACACCGCGAAACCCAGGCCGAAGAGCTTCACGAACGCAAGGCCGTAGAAAAATTGGAGGAAGAACGTGGGTGCGATTAGCGGGTGGAACTGTACAACTCCCGTATCGATGAAGTGTTTTATCGACCAGTAGTACAGGGCGTCCTCGCTCATCGGGCTGTTGGTCAGGCGCAGCGAGAAGAGAAAAACGTACGAGAACATCCAGAGCAGCAGTGCGTTGCGTTTATCGTTTTTGAAAAAACTTGCCATCGTCTACGCCCGGACAAGGTTTAAGTGGAGGGTTTATAACTTTATTGCACGGCGCTTATTTAACTGGCGCAAGTACCTTATGCGTGAGAATATGCACACAGGAGTTTTAAACGCCCTGACGAAACCAAAGTACGCTGTGCCGTTTCTCTTGGTAGCGTTCCTTGCGCAGGCATTCCCACCGGTGTTATGGGACAGCTCCACAGACAGCGAAACGCTCCATAT
>JACQIF010000086.1 GCA_016198635.1 Candidatus Aenigmatarchaeota archaeon | reverse complement strand
TTTATGTACAGGTTCAAGTGAGATGTGGAGCGGAACGCGCCTGCCTTGGACATGCGGTAGAGCTTCCTGTACGCGCCTTGCTGCAGCGCGTCCACGTCCCGCAGTTCGCTTAGGCGGAGGCGCAACGGGCGTATCGTTTTCATCCACTCTATCTTTTTAGTCGTGCCGGCGTAGGCGGCGCCCTTGCGGCTGCCTGGTCCGCTGCGGCGGCCGCGGAGCTTCTTCTGCCGAAGGACGCGCGCACGGCCACGGGACTGCTCGTTCGTTCGCGAACGTACGACGTACCCCCTTTTAATGAGCCGCCGCACGTCGGCGCGCGTTATGGCTTGCCCGATCTCTGTTAGTTTCGTGGGGTCCATCCATACCTTATCCGAGCCGCACTTCAGTATTGCCGCGGCGAGCCTTCGTTGGTTACGTAACGTCAAACATTACACCTCAGTTGAACTCCATCCCTTCTGCCCTCTCATGGGCGGTGAGTATTATTCCGAATTCATTGAATACTGTCTTGCACGAGGGGCAGTTCTTTGTCTTAGGTACGTCAAACTCCTGCCCTGTAGTTCCGCATATCGGGCAGGTTCCATCACGGTTGAATATCATATCATCACTTCTTCGTTGCTTCCTTTTTGGTTTTCTTTTTTGCCGCCTCCACGCGTATGCCGGCGTTCAGCACGCGGACGCCTCGCGCATCGCAGGCCTTTATTATCTCAAGCCTCTTGCGTGTTCCGACCGTGCCGCCAATCCGCACTGCGTGCGCCGCCGTTGCTGCCGCGACGTCTGCGACGTTGAAGGCTGTCAGTTCGTGGAGGCCCGAAGGATGCAGCCCGCGTTCCGCGCGTGGCGTGCGGTAGCCTACCGTTGGAAGGCGACCCTTGGCCTTTTTCTCCTGGCGCAGCTTGTTCTGCTTGCCACGCGGCCGTCTCCAGTTCTTGCCAAGCTTCTTCATCCACCACATTTGCCTCTTGAAATCTTCAGACATGTTCCCACCTAACGTCACTCGACAGCGTATATGCCGTCGTAGAAGCGTCTGCGGTCACGGCGATTGGAGAGCCGTGTTGCGACCTCTATGTTGCTGACTGTCTGGCCCACTTTTTCCACATCGATGCCGTTGAGCACTATGTTTTCCCCATCGATCTTGGCGTCGACGCCGTCTTCGATAGGCGCAATCTTGAGGTTCTTCTGGCCAAGGAGGTTCTGTACGGTCAGCTTGGAGCCTTCCACCTTGACGCTCATGGGGAAATGGACGTGAACGATGCGCATCTTGCGCTCGAACCCTTGGGTGACGCCGGTGAACATGTTGTTAAGGTGTGCGCGCCACGTACCGACGAGCGCACGCGTTTCCTTCCTGTCGTCCTTGGACGTTATCGTCAGCGTGTTTTCCTTAACTGAGAGAGTGAGCAAAGGATGCACGAACGCGCGCGATAGCTCGCCTTTCGGGCCTTTTGCGTGGACGCTGCCGTTCTCCGCGCGTACGGCGACACCTTCAGGAGCTGTTATTGTCGTTTGCATGCGTTCACCTCAATAGACATATCCCACTAGCACGCCGCCTACGCGTTCGCGCTTCGCCTCTTCGTTGTCCACTATCCCTTTCGATGTCGACAACACAAGATATCCGAAGCCGTCGGACGGCAGGAAACGCTTCTCCCACTTCGCGTATTCGTTCGTGCGTACGGAGAAGCGCGGTTTTATGACGCAGCAGTCGTTTATCTTGCCTGTGAGCGTGACGCGGAAGAAGCCGCTCTTCCCGTCGTCCACGAACTCGTACTCTCCTATATAGCCTTTTTTCTGCATCAGCGAAAGCACGTTTTTCACGAGCGCTGACGCAGGCACTACGCACGACTGTTTGCCCACATGCTCTGCGTTCCTTATCGCGGAGAGCGCGTCTGAAAGCGTGTCTTGTCTCATATATTCACCGTTAGCTGTACTTCCTGAAACCTATGTCCTCGGCGACCTCGCGGAAACACTGGCGGCAGTAGTTCAGGCTGTACCGGGTGATTATGCCGCCGTTATGCTTGCCGCATCTCCTGCAGGTCTTTACGTTTAGGCGCTTGTTCATGATATCTCCACTCCGAACTTCCTGCGCATGAACTCTATACCTTCCTCCCGCGTCAGTATGTGGCCGTGGCCTACGCGTGTCGGGCGCGCCTTCTTCTTTACCCTGTATCCCGGTCTGGTGAGCGTGACGCATACGTCCATCCCGAAGATGCCTATCTTTGGGTCGTACTTCACGCCAGGAAGGTCTATATGCTCGGCTATGCCGAACGATACGTTGCCTTGCGTGTCGAACGCCCGCTCGGCGAGCTTGTTGCTCTTAGAGCGCAGGGCGAGCTTCAGGAACTCTTCTGCGCGCGTTCCACGTACAGTGACCTTTGCGCCTATTGGCCGGCCCTTGGGCGTCCCGAACGTGGTGCGGGTGAAGGCTTTTGCCATGTAAACCTTCTGTCCTGTAAGGACGTTTAGCAGCGTTGCGCCTTTCTGCAGCTTCTCGCCTCCTTCTCCCACGCCTATGTTGAGCGTGACCTTCTCTATGCGCACTTCGCGCATGGCGTTCTGCATGAGTTTTGCTTCCATATCGACTACCTTATGCTATCTTGACAACAGACTCCTTCTCGCCTATCACGAATATTATGTCCGCCGGCACCTGTATCTTTTCCTCGCCCATCGCCAGCGTAGCAGTGTTTATTCCTGTTCCGCGGACCGTGTTGACTGCTTCGAGCGTCGCGCAGCGCCCGACGTTGCGCCCGCGGGTCAGCATGACGAGCGCCCCCTTGGCCATCTTGAGGTGCGATGCAACCTTTAAATCGGGCATCTTCATTACTAGCGTGTCGCCTGTGCTGTATTCTTTGTTTTCGGTGAGCACGTTCGTGCCGTCGTTCATGTTCAGCTGGACGCGGCCGCCCCTGACCAGCGTTTTGTTCTCTATCTTCACGAGGCGCATGTCAGACTCTTTCTTTGTTATGCTTACGAATGCAAAGCCTTTGGAGCTGGGAATGGCTCTGAAATGTTCACCGCCGACGCCTACGACGTCAAAGATGCCCACAGGGAAGCGCGTGTCGCGGCGGACGATGTTATTGACCGTTACCTTTTGAGCATTGAGCGCTTCGCGTACTTCGCGCATGGTCTCTGCGAGCCCCAGTGCATCCCGCACGACCGAACCGAGGGGCGCACACTCCTTCTTCGCGTGCGGTCCGGGTCTCGGTGTTGGCGCGAACCTGCCTCCGGCCTTCCTTGTCGTCGGGAATGTCTGCGGCGCCGAGATTCTCTTTACACGTACCATCTATCATCCCTCAATTGCGTAATCCTTGTGCTTTTCTGTCAGGTGGACGTTGGCTGCCGTATTGCTTTCGAAGGTTTCGGAGCATATCGGGCATTTGATGCTGTCGGCTGCGGCCTCCGCCGCCACCTTCTTCTCAACTTTCTTTTTGGCGAGAGTCGCCTTCCCTCCGGAGCGTTCTATTATGCGCACACGCTTCTTGTCGTCCATCAGCGTTTCGACGATACGCAGGTTTGATGGGTGCAACGGGATGAACGCCTCTGTGCCATCTGTTTTCTTGCGCTTGGCGCCGTCAACAGTGACGCGGGACGTCTTTAGGTCGACTTCCTTCACTTCACCACGCGTCCCTGCGAACGAGCCGCGCAGTACCTCCACCTTGTCTCCTTTGCGTATCGCGAGCGAGCGTCGGCCGTACTCCTTGCGCAGTGCGTCCGCTAACGTCGCATGGACGAAGCGCTGGCGCGTGTGCATTGGCGCGTTATATACGTACGCCCGTTGCTTGCGCGGTTGAACGGATTTTGTCATGAATCACACCACTATGCTTGCGAGCTTTCCGACAGACGGGAAGCGCGTCACTATCTCTTTTGCCATCGCGCCCTTGATCTCCGAACCACGGGGCTCAAGACGGTCATTGACTAGCACAGCCGCATTGTCCTCGAACTTGACGCGCCGGCCGTCTGCGCGGCGGTACTCTTTGCGCTGGCGTATCACTACGGCGAGGGGGGTTTCTTCGCGCATCTTCGGTGTTCCGCGCTTCACAGAGCACATTATCACGTCGCCGACACCGCACTTTACCATGCGGCGCTTCGTGCCCTTGTACCCTTTAACCGTGAAGACGCGCAGCACTTTGGCGCCTGTGTTGTCAGCGCAGTCTATCCATGCGCTGTGGTTTATGGACTTGATTATGCGTGCTGGAACAGGTTTCATTTCTTGTCACCCATCTTTTCTATTACCACGAAGCGTTTCGTCTTGCTTAGAGGGCGGCACTCTGCGATACGGACGACGTCCCCGCGCTTCGCGCCGATGCACGCCGGATTGTATGCAACGACCTTTGTGTTCTTGCGTGCGTAGCGCTCGAACTTGCGCACGTACGACGCGAACTCCCAGCGCACCGTAGCAGTCTTCGTGGCGAGGCTGCTCACAACTTCACCCTGGAAGAGCTTTCCGCGTATTGGGAGCGTTCCGTGGAACGGGCATTTCGCGTCTGCGCAAGTGCCCGACGGCTTTGCGACGTCTATTCCTATGTCACGAACAGTTGTTTTTACCATCACACCATCTCATCAAGACTTATTGTTCTCTGCACGTGGGCTTCGTAACCTTCCATTGGAAATGCCCTTGGCATTGCGTATCCTACTGCCTTCTTCTTTGCTTCCAGATGCCGGCGTTCATCATGCTCTATCTCATTGTTTCCATGCATGCCGTCGAAAGGCGCGAGCAACTTCTCAATTTTCTGATATACATCGAGCCGTACTCCAAGTACTTCAGTCTTGCCTCTTTCCTCTATTTTGATTATAGTGAATCCTTGTCTGCCAACCATTCTACCACACCTTCAGATGCTTCTTTATCCTGTCTTCGGGGCGCGCTGCGATTACAGAGCCGTCCACGCGTACGCGGCGCCCTGAAGGGATCGTGAAAGCGAAAGTCACGCCTTTCTTATCCACACGTCGCTCCGCGCCTTGCGTTTCTATCACCAGCGTCTTCATAGTCTCATCTATTACACGCCCACCGATGCCGACTTGCGTTGCATTCCGCGCGCTCATAACCTCAACTTTCAGTCCTATCAGTTCGTGATTCACGATGTTGTGAGGGGTAATCATGCCCTGCGCCTGCCGCCTTTCTCTATCTGTTCCTTTGTGAAGCCCATGCCGACGAGCACGCTCTCTGCACGAGCGAGATGGTCGCCCTGGAGCTCGATACGACCGTTCTTGAATGTGCCACCGCACGCGAACTTCTGCTTGAGCTTCTTCGTTATCTCCTGCGGGTTCATCTCCGCCGAGATGTTCTCTACGACAGTTACGTCCTTGCCGAACCGCCTGTTCTCAACGGAGACGCGTATCTTCTCGCTCTCCTTGGCGATCGTTTCGCAGACGCAAAGTTCCTTTGGAAGCCCGCAGTTGGGGCACACTTCTGCTATTTCTTACCGCCCCCTGTTTTTTTATTATCATGAGCCTTCATCCTTTTCTCCCGTCCTATTGTCAGGGCGCGCGCTATTGTGCGGCGGATCTCTTTTATGCGTCCCGGGTTCTGCGGCGCGCCGCCGATTGCCACTTGTGCGCGCGATTTTGCCAGTTCGAGCCGCAGCTCGTCAAGCCGCTTCGTCAGTTCCTGCTCGCCCAAGTCGCGCATTTCCTTTGCGCGTATGATAGCCATCACTCCTTCGCCTCCTTCTCCGCGACGCGCTTCTCCAAGTAATCCACAACGCCCTTGCGGTTCTTGCCTTCACGTTCCGCGCGGAGCAGTGCGCGTACGTCCGGCCGACGAGAGTCTTCTATCTCCTTCTTCACGTCCGTCACGTTGCCTTCAAGGAGCTGCGCCACTTTGGTCTCTTCGGTCGCAGGCGCCACTGGCTGCGCAGTCTCAGGAGTTGCGACAGGCACCGGTGCTTCTGGGTGGCGCTGGCCTATGTGTATCTTCAGCGAGCGCTCGTTGTCATAATCCTTGCCGCATACAGGGCACTTGAGCTCGCGCACAACAGTTTTAGCAGGGCCTTTCTCTAGTGTCGCGCGCAGCTGTACTATGTCCGCTTCAGGCTTGGAGCGCATTATCTTGACCTGGATGCCGACGGCAGACAGTTTGGTGAATGCTTCCACGATTGCAGTATCGACCATATCCTTCGCGTACTGGCCTGAGTGCTTGAGGTAGCCGATCTGGTGCTTGTCGCGGCGCGACATGCTGCCGCTCGTGCGCCCGCTTATCCTTATCTGGCATCCGACGGCACCGTTCTCCATTATACGCTGTATCATGATGTTCGTTATCTTGCGTGGGTTGACGTTCTTCTCTATCGCTCCCTTTATCTCCTCTGCCACGATGCGGGCGTTGAGGAACGGCTTGTCTATCTCCTCGACAGCGAGCCGCGGGCTCTCTAGGCCGAACTCCTTTTCGAGCTTTTCCGTGACGGCATTTATTGTCTGACCACCACGCCCGATTATGAGGCCTACTCTGTCAGCGAAGACTGTGATTCGCATCCCAAGCGGCGTGCGGCGGATGTCGGAGTGCGAGTAGCCGGCGCGTTGGAACGTCTTCTTGAGATACTCGTCTATGGTCAGGCGGCGTATCCCTTTGCTGACGAACGTTTTGACCGTGCTCATTGTGTGTCACCTTTGGTTTCGCCCTTCGCAGGCTTGGCATTGGCTTCCGTAGGCTTCCTTTGCTCGTCTTCCGCAGCGTGCTTGTGCCCATTTTGTTTCTTTTCCTCGGTCTTTTTCGGGGCAGGCCTTTCCGTTTCTTCCAGCACGATCTTCACGTGAGTGAGTTTGAACTTGCGGCCGCCTTGGCGCTTGCGGCGCATGCGGTGCGGCCCTTCTTCTGCCGTTACGGTGCGCACGCGCAGCTTTCCAAGTCCTCGGAACTCGGCGTTCTTCGTTGCGCTTTCCAGCACCTCGAGCACGCGCTGTGCGGCGCTTGTGAAGTGCTGGCCATCGATATCTATGCGTTCGTCGATGAGCGCCTCCAGAAATCGCTTCGCTCTGTCAACAGGCAGCCCGTTTATCTTGTCGCAGACGAAACGCGCCTTCTTAGTCGATACAGGCAGGCCTATGCCTGCCGCGCTTGCTTCGCGCTCGCGAATCTCGACGGGATACGATGCTTTCATAACCATCACTTCAACGGTACGTACTTGGACGAGCGCGTTGCGCCCATTCCAGGCGAGGAGTGCTTGACCTCTTTCACGCTTATGGAAAAGTCTCCCAAGCGGAGGCCGACCATCTGCGGGATGATTTCGTACGTGACGAACTCCTTGCCATTATAGACGGCGACTTTCTTGCCGACCATCTCAGGGAGTATTAGCATGTCACGTACGTGCGTCTTCACGAACGCGTTCGCACGGATATCCTTGAGCAGCGTCTTCTGGGCGTCTGACATGCCGCGTTTCAGCGAGCGGCGTTCGCGTGACGGCAGCAGCGCCGCAAACTCCTCGAGGCTCAGCGCCTTCAGTTCGTCCAGCGTCTTCCCGCGGTATATGTAGTCTTTTGGCATTTGTCATCACTTCTTCTTTCGTCCTGTTCTGCTGGCCGCAATCGAACCAACCTTTGCTCCAGGAGGCGTGTGGCGAGATACTGTCTTGGGTATACCTTTCTTAGTCTTGCCGCCGAACGGGTGGTCGACTGCGTTCATCTTGTCCCCGCTCGTGGTTGGATATGCTTTGCCGTGCGCCTTCATGTAGTGGTGGCGCGCGCCTGCGCTGACGAACGGTTTGTCTTTGCGTCCAGCTCCGGCCGGCGTTCCGATCGTTGCTCGACACGACACGTTGAACTCGCGCGTCTTTTTTGAAGGCAGCCGCACGACGACGCGTGCACCTTTCGATACTATGAATGCGAATGAGCCGCTGCTGCGGGCGTAGGAGCCTCCATCACCAGGCTGCGCCTCTATGTTGAATATTGGAATGCCTTCGGGTATCTGCCCGAGCGGGAGCACGTTACCGGGCTTCACTTCGCCCGTTCCGACGACGAGTGTGTCGCCGTTGGCCACGCCCTCGGGAGCTATCATCAGGCCTTTCGTCCCTCCGCTGTTTCGGACTTCCAGCAGCGGCGTGTTCCTGCCTGTCGCGTGGACTATGTCTTCGATTACGAGCGATCCTTCCATATACGAAGGGCGGCCAAGATGTCTATGCGAGGGCACTTGGAAGCGTGGCGATTTCCCTTTCTTCTGTGCGCGTATTACCTTTCCCATAACTATGACCTCATATCATTCCAAGACGCGTTGCGATGTCCAGTGCGTTGTTTTCTTTCGCCAGCGTAACGAACGCGCGCTTTCGGTTCTTGCGGTCGTTCAATACGTTCACGTTAGTCACACGGACGCTGAACGCGTGCTCTACTGCCCACTTTACCTGCTTCTTGTTCATGCGTGGATCGACAACGAACACTAGAGTGTTTTTCGATTCAACAAGACCGATGCTCTTTTCCGTGAGATGCGGATACTGCAGTATCGTCCATGGGTTCGTTAGAGGAGGTAGCGAAGACTTCTTTTTATCCGACGCTGCTTTCGTCACCTTCTTCGCCGCAGACTTCTCTCTTTTTACAGCTTCTGCCATGGTAATCACGCATATTTCTTTCCTATCGCTTCGACGGCTGAACGGGTCCATACAGTGAGCCGCGCGCCGTGCGCCCCTGGAGCCAGTAGCTCTGCGTTCAACGTGTTCACGTTCGCTACGTCAACGCCGAGCAGTCCGGCCGCAGCACGAACGATGCCGTCGTCTTTTGAGACAACTATTAACGGTCCTCTGCGCACCTTGTACCTGCGGCCGCGTGTCTTTCCGCGGCCGGCGCGGACGCGCTTGTCAGAGCTGCGCTCCAAATCTTTCTCCAAGCCTATCGCGTGAAGCGCCTTTTCCAGTTCTTTCGTTTTCTTGATGTTCTGCAAGGCGTCGTCAACTACGATCGGTACAGAGCCGCCATAGTTGTGATTGCGTGACTTGACCAGTTCGATGCTTGTCGTGGCTGCGATGGCGCTGCGTATCGCTGCTATGCGCTCACGGGCGTTGACCTTTTGAGCCCAAACACGCGTCGAGCGCGGGCCGTGGACGGTGCGACCGCCTACGGCACCTGACGTCAGCCGCGCGCGCATCGCCATGTGTGACGGTGTGTCGCCGTGAAGACGCGGCAGCCGAGCCATCTCCTTGTTCATCATTACGACGCCTGGACGCAGGTCTCGGTAACCGTGGTAATGCGCGCTCGAACGCATGCCGGCCATTGGGTCCGTGCCGTAGACCTGGCGTCGCGCAGCCTGGTATGCCAGCACAACACGTGTTATGAGGTCAGGCCTGTAAGGCGTTGCGAAAACGCGCGGCAGGTCGAGCGTACCTGTCTTCTTGCCATCCAAACCATGAACATCTGTTTTCATCGTTATCACCGAGTGCGTGCGCCTTGCTGGCTCGCTGCGCCGATCTCTTGTATCGTTATCGGATATCCCTTCGAAGGTGCGCGGAGAGGTGCGCGCAGGAAGACCAACCGCTTCCTCGGTCCACCAACGCTGCCTTTTACAAACACAAATGTTTTCGGCGCTGCTCCGTAACGCACGAAGCCACCTTTCGGCGCGAATCCGTCGTTAGCGATTTTGAATATCTGCTTGTTGTGTTCCGTGCGACGGTGGAAGCCGTGCTGGCCTGCCATAGGGACTGTGAAGCGGATGCGGCCCTCGTGTTCGGTTCCGTGCACGCCTATCTGCCTGTGTGACTGTTCGTTCTTGCGCCCCTGCAGTTTCGTGCCGAAGCGCTTGACGACACCCTGGAAGCCGTGGCCTTTCGTAATTGCCGTCACATCAACGAACTGGCCCTCGTTGAACGTATCGTTTATGGTGAGCTCTTTACCAAGCTTCTCCTTGGCGTATTTTATTCTGTCCTCGAGTGCGCCGCTTACGTCGACTTCGAAGATTTCAGGAGTCTTCTTGCTCATCCCGCTCTTTGTTGGCTGTGTCGCGACGATGAGGCGAACGTCAGAAAGAGCAGACTTCTTGGATTCGATATCTTCCGTTTTGTGCTTGCTCTTCTTCAAGAGGCGCATCTCCTTTGGAATGTTTTGCGTGTAGATATCAAAAGAAGAGACTTCATTACGTGCGACGCGTGTATAGCAACGGACACCGATAACGAACAACGGAGGAGCATCCAACACGCTAACAGGTACGGATATGGGCTGGTTAAAGGACGGCGAGCCCTTAATTGTATCGACGATGATGGTGTGCGTCATTCCGGCCTTGTATGCGGCAAAAACAAGCGGGCGAACTCCGTCTACTAGAACTTTCGACGCTTCTATAGAAATATTAGGATAGATCCGCGCGGCTCTCTTGCGGGGCCAATACTGCATCGTTCCTGCGCGAGACTTGTGTACGTATGGCATACTTGCACCCTATTATGGCCTGAGAGCCCATCAAGGTAACACCTTTGCGTGCGCGGCACGCTTGCGTTTACCTACTTCGAAGGCTATTTAAAGGCTTTAATTCGGCGCATCAAGGCTTTCAATGCCCGAGGTAAAGGCTGTTTTTTCGTCTTGCGACGTCTACACGTAGAATAAGCGGCGTTTCTTCGAAACCTCGTTTCGAAGTACTTCGAACATAGTTCGAAGATCTTTGCGACGTGCGTCACAAAGTCGTACGGTTTTTGGCAAGCTGTTTTGCAACGCCTCGCCTGCGTTGAGAGACGCTTACGCTACGCGAGAAACCTATATAAATGCACTGCCTTCGAAACTCGTAAAGTTTCGAAGCCTCCGAACTTTGTTCGGAGACCTTCAGTGCATTTGCGACAGAGTCGCAAACTTGCGAACTTTGGTTCGCAAGACAACGGAAATTGATTTATAAAAATGCTACTTTTTTGTGTTCGCTAGAATGCGCTGAACGTCACCCAGAAGCATTTCATAATGGTTTTGGGCCTCGTCTTGGCCGAGAAGCTTAATGATGTCTCTTGTGAGCGTGTCTGTGGCCGGCGCAGCCACGTCCTCGTCCCCCAGAATCACTTGGGTCTCGTACTTTCTCACGCATCCTGTAAGCCCGTACTCTTCAGTGCTGTCGATAACGCGGACGATTGGATGCCCGTCGAAGCGTCTCATTCTAATCTTCAGCGCAGTATTTGGAGACGATAAGCCTCTCCTATCCTCAACAACGATAGATAGGCGCTCGTCGCGGCCTCGTCCGTCAGACCATCTGTACTCTGTCAGCGCCCCCATGTCGTCTTTGTAGCCTATTTGCGCCACGCGGTCAGCTATGGATTTTGAGAGATTCATCGCACGTGATTGACTGAGCAGTGCCATACCTTTACTAAGCGGGTAATCTATTTAACTTAGTGGCGCGGGAAGCCGAAACTGATGTTTCGTTCCATCGCATTGTGATATTTTCGTGGCGCTGGGGACGAGATTTGTTCGTGCCGGAAGGCCTGCGAAACGCCTCAGCGTTTCGAGG
>JACQIF010000085.1 GCA_016198635.1 Candidatus Aenigmatarchaeota archaeon | reverse complement strand
AGACTCAAGCACAGGCAGCAGCGTTTCAGACAGTAAACAGAGCGGGTTGCGCGTCCTTTCCCCTGCAAGCCTATCTGTGACGTCGTCCATAGTGGCAGGCAGCGTCCTCTTTACAGTAGGCGTCAATAACGTTGGCGACACAGCGACTACCTTCGACCTCTCAGTCAACTGCCCTGCCGGCGTCACGTGCTCCACGACTTCCGAAACGGGCGTGGCCATAGGCGGCAACTCACTCGTTACCAGGACCATCACTACTGATGGACCGGCTGGCACGTACGTTGTAACAGCAACCATCACACCTGCTGGGCAAGCCCCAACGACCACGTCACAGACTGTCACGTTTGAGGCCGCTGCAACTACGGCAGCGGCTGCCGCGGCCGCAGGGGCTGGAGGGACGAAGACTGCAGGACAGCCGAATGCAACTAAAGAGATACCGTCAATAGCAGCCGGCAAGAGTGCCGTCGTCACGATCGAAAAGACAGAGAATGTCGTGCTACGCAGCATAGAGATAACTGTCATAAACAGTGCCAACAACGTCAAGGTTACAGTCATCAAGCTCGCGGACAAGCCTGCTATTGTGACGCAGGATGTTTCTGGTACCGTTTACCACTTCATACAGGTCGACAAGATCGGTCTCACTGATACAAACGTCGCCAAGGCCAAGGTGAAGTTCGCTGTCGAGAAGTCCTGGATAAGCGCGAACAAGATTGACCCAATGACAGTTGCGCTGCAGCGATACCAGCAGAGTGGCTGGAACAAGCTGGCGACCGTCAAAGTCGGCGAGACCGCGGACGAGATAGAATACGAGGCCGAATCGCCTGGATTAAGCGTCTTCGCAGTAACAGGACAACCCATAATACCATCCCAGCCTCCAACCGAGGAACAGAAGAAAGAGGCCGCCGCAACAACGCCAACATCATATGGTTCGTCTTTGATGGGTATCCTCGTGATTATTGCAATCGTGGCAGCGGCAGTTTACTACAATAAGAACCGCGGCCGGAAGCGCACGTCTGCACTCAAGGCTTCCAGATGATGATTCATGGCTCTTGTAGATGAGCTTAGTGGCGTCACATCAGGAGGCAATATTGTCCTTTCTTCTTCTCTGGAGAAATACGATCGCCTGTGGGCAGACGCCGCTTCTTATTTGTCCAAGAAGGGCCCCGGGCTGGTGCTCTCCCTCAACAAATCCTACCCTGCCCTGACGAAGCTGATGGAGGCAAACGGCATAGACGCGAAGAAACTGACGTTCATCGATTGCGTAACGTACAACGAGGAGAAGCGCGAGGGCAACTGCATATACCTAGAGAAGCCGTTCAATCCCACGTACGTCAGCATCATCTTAGAACCATTCATCAAAGGCGACACGCGCTTCTTCATATTTGACTCCCTCTCTTCGTTTACGTTATACCAGCCCCTAACGATCGTCAAGTTCTTCCACTTCACGCTCTCGCAGCTGGCGCTCCACAACAAGACAGGCGTCATACTCGACGTCGATACGGACACTACCAACACCATTGTCAAAGCCGTCACGCAGGCGTGCAACAAGCTGGTGAAGGTATGATAGCACTGACAAGAAAGCGCGTCTACAGGGCGCTGTTGGCGTCCGTCGTGTTCTCCGTCGCGGTCAACCTGTACTTCTATTTCTTCGCGCAGGCGTACTTGGAATACATAGTGCTATGGGCGGTCTTCTTCATGCTCGTGGCGTCCGTTCTCGCCTACCAGAACAGCCGCATGCTGCGCAGCGCCGGCTCGCTAAGCCGCGTATGGAAGCTCTTCAGCGCCGGCTTGCTTTTATGGGCGTTCACGAACGGAGTCTCCACCGTTTATGCGACTCTCTACAACAGGACGTTTCCGTATTTCCTCCTGCTTGTGCTGCTGGACTTGGTAGGCTACCTGGTCTTCATCCGTGCCAACTTCCTCGTTTCCAAGTTCACGTTTTTGATACGGGGAGACGATAAGGGACTTCCTGTGATGAAGGCTTCGCTCGTGTTCACAGTCGTGTCTCTCATCGCCCTCACCCTTTTCTTCAGCTACGTCGTGATAACACAGTCCTACCAACGGTTTCTGATAGTGTTGTTCCTGCTGGCGGACGCGCTGCTCGCGGTTTCACTGCTGATACCTTCGCGGGCGCTGCTTAACATCTCCGTGAAGAAGCCTTTCGTCCTGTTTATCGGAGGGTTCGTCCTCCTGCTCGCCAGCGAACTTTCGTACCTTCTCTCCGTCTATTTCGGCCTGCAGGTCCCGTTCGTCGGTTCGCCCCAACACTTCTTGTACGTTGCGGCGTTCGGTGCGTTCGCGTTGGGCGCATACGAGCAGAAGCGTGTGCTGGTTTAGACATCGCTGTAGAACGAAGCGTCTGGGTATACGGTTATTCCAGAAGACCCTATATCCATAGGCATTATCCTTTGTGAGTGCTTCGTCGAGCGCATCTTGAGTATCTCTATACCGCGTCCGCGCTCGCTGCCCTTGCGGATGTTGTATAGTACGATGACACCGTTGGCGAGGAAGTCCATCAGCTCGAACTCGTCCGCGCTCGTGCCCCTCTCCGTCGTTATCAGCACTGTCGCCTCGTACTTCTTTAGCGCGTCCAGGAGCTTCAGCAGGTGCACCCGTTTCTTGTAGTCCGTGTCAAACATCATCTGATATGCTGTAGCTGAATCTATGACGACACGGCGGACGTTGTACTGCCTCACGACATCGAGCAGGGGATCCATAGACGACTTTATGAATATATCGATGTGCTCGGGTGTAAAATACTTGAGTACCAGCTTTCCCTGCTTTGCGAGGTCTTCTAAGCCCCAGCTGAACGGCGAGAGGTTCTGGACGAGCTGCTGTTCATCCTCCTCAAAAGATACGTAAAGACCGGGTTCGCCTGCCTTGGCGCCGTTGACCAAGAACTGCATGCAAAAGATGGATTTGCCAGAACCAGGGCCGCCGACTATGAGGTTCGAAGAGCCCTTCAGAAGGCCGCCCTGTATGCTCTTGTCGAATCCTGGTATGCCTGTTGCGACACGTTCAACCATGCGATAGGTTAATTATGGCACCATTTAAAGATTATTCCTTACATGTTGGGTGAGACAGATGGCTTTCAAGGAAAAACGGTACGTCACGGACCAGGAAGAGGAGCGCAAGCGCCTCGAGGAGAGCGAGGTTAACGAACGCACGTACGTGGCGGGCGAACGGGGCGGTTACGTCGTACGCAAGGAGGAAGAGGCCAAGCCAGCAGAGGAGTCCAACGTCGTGAAAGAGTACATATTGGAAAATATTGAAACTCCCGCCAAAGTTGAGATTGCGCTCAAAGAGAAGGACGTCCACGATGCAAAGTTCAGGGCCGTCCATACGGACCCAGCAGACGAGATAAAGATGTGGCTAGTGCGCGAATGGGAGGAGCATGGCAAGCGCACGCGCGCGGCAAAAGAAGCGGACAAGCACAGAAAGAGCGCCCAGAAAAAAGAGCATAAATAGTTGTGCGGCGCATGGTTATCATGAAAATAGTATTTTACGTCGAGAAAGCGAACAGAATGAAGGCAGAAGAGACCATAGGCAAGGACCCCGTAGGCCGCCAGTCCATAACGATCCGCGATGCCGTTTCTCTTGGCATCAAGAAGGACGGTACGTACTTCTACATCGACGGTACGGACGAAGCATGCGCGCTCGCCCGCGAATGGCTAAAGAACATAGCCATCGAAACCGATGCCAAAGAACGCGACGAGGTCATAAAGAAGATGGAAGAGCAGGAGTCGTCCGTCTTCGGAGGCGTCTCCAGCATCTTTGGTTAGCTCCGAAGTCTTGCGAACGAGCGCTTTCGAAAATTTTCGAGGGCGTTGGCGGGATCTTCGGTTAGCGCCTACTGTTGTATATTGGTGCGCCGGGCGGGAATCGAACCCGCATCGCAGGCTTGGGAAGCCCGAATCATACCACTAGACCACCAGCGCAAGAAATCGGCTGTTAAGCCAAATAACTCCAAAGGTTTATAAATGGGCTCCGACTTCTATTGTTACGTACGCCAAGTGATACTACATGGCTTTCTGGAGCAAGCGCGACGCGAAAGGGCAGGACCTGCAGGCAGTCAAAACAGCGATCGCCCGCGTGCCGCCTGTCTATGCCAGCCCCCCATCTCCTCCGGCCTTTAGTGCGCCCTTGCCCACCCCACTCCCAATGCCACAGGCAGCGCAGCCCGTGGACGAGGCGCTGTCCCACGGCCTGAACGCCTCGGAGTTTGCCCCACTGTTCGTCAAGATAGACCGCTACAAGGAGATTCTGCAGAAGCTGGAGGAGATTAAGGTCTCTTTGCACGGCATGACTGACGTTATGATTCTCCTGAACGAGATAGAGCATATACGCGACTCGACTGTGAAGGCGCTGCGCCAGAGTGTAACGGATCTCACTGATGCGCTCATCGCGCTCGACAGCGAGTTCGTCCGGCCGCAGGACGTGGAGATAGACGTCCCGCGCTCACGCGAGCGCACGCGCGTGGAGTCGTATGTGAGCGACTTGCAGAGCGAGCTGGCCGCGCTCAAAAAAGAGCTGAACAAGATAAAGTAGAATTCAGGAAGCTTCAAAATTTAGATATCCACGCGTTTCAACAGGGTCTCGTAACTCATCTTGCTGATTTTCTCGACGTACCCCTGCGCCCTTACGAACTCGGGATCGGGTTGGTAGTTGTCCATGCTATACACCCTGCCATCCCTCTTGTACGCCGGGACGCTAAGTGCCTCCTCCTTTGCCTTTCCCATGTCT
>JACQIF010000087.1 GCA_016198635.1 Candidatus Aenigmatarchaeota archaeon | reverse complement strand
TGCTTACCGCAGTGTAGCCTGTTCCTGAAACAGTCGTCGTACCGATCAGACGCCACGTCGGCCCGCTTGGCCAGCTCGTCTTACAGACGCCGGAGATGCAGAGGGAGCCGGCGACATCGAGCTTGCCTGCGGGGGTCGCCGTCCCTATGCCGACGTTGTTGCCAGTTACTATTGTAATCGCGTTGCCATTGACGCCAAGACGCACAGACTGCGAGTCTGGGAACGTCATCCCTACCGCAGCACCTGCGCTGGGCGATCCGAAAGCCGAAGCTATTAACGGTTTATAGAGGCCTCCATCCAATTTGAACAAGAAGTTTTGCGCATTGTCCATTTCTATTGTGCCGTAGGTTGCATCGTTTGGGGTCTGCAGCGCCAATTTCCCTCCAGCGCCTATATGCAATTTCTGCGCGGGATTGGTTTTGCCGATGCCGACGTTTCCGTTCTCAAGAAGAATCATCGTGTCTTTAGGAGTAGTTGCATCGTAGTCGTTCCTGAAACGGATGTCACGACCAGCCTCGATATGGATATCGCCTGTACTTTGTTCATTCCGAATATGCAATTCGTCATCTCCTGATACGTCGAATCCGATCGCACCCCAAACGTCTGCCGGATCAGCAGCTACAGGATAGAATTTGATGTATGATGTTTGAGCGCCGCCGTTTCCTGCTCTAAGGGACAAGAGTTCTCCACCTCCGCGGATATCGAGTTTTGTTACCGGGTTCGTCGTCCCTATGCCGACGTTGCCCTCTTTTGAAATACGCATTCGTTCTCCCGGCGATCCGCCGCCCTGGTTCGTGTAAAACTCCAAACGGACTGGTGGCCGTTGCAAGTTCGTGACGGTTCCATCAACCTTGGCAAGGATAAGGCTGTTTGTGAAGTATTGGCCTGAATATGAGTTAGCCTCAATATTGAGGAGAAAGTCGCCGTCCTGGACATTGCTTGGAGACGCTTCAGTCCCGCGGGACTTGCGGAGAGTCAGGATGGGTGCTGTAGAATCATCACTTGAGCGCTGAATGACGGCAGTCTTTGATGCTGTGGAGGAGACGTGAATGGGGAATGATGGACTCGTCGTCCCGATGCCGACGTTCCCTCCGCTGTAGTAGGCGTTCGTCCCGGACTGCTGCCAGAGGTTCGTTGCGGCGCTCGCCATTGTCGAACCGTCCGCAAACTTCAGTCCGCCTGTACCGATCTCCAAACGGTCGTTGTACGCACTGAGCTTAACGGAGCCGTCTGGCGCGGCCAGATACGTCCGCTGGGCGTTCGCAGAAACGCCTCCGAGCGCGTCGCCTATGTAGAGGAAGCCATTCGTGAAGCGGAAATCGCCGGAGAAGTTGCCTGCGCTGACGTCCGCAGCAGGGTGGGAGACGACGGACTGGGCAATTACAGGCGTAGAGAGCAGGACAACGACCAAACAAACGACAAATGCTGCACGGGAGAGCATACGATATCCTAGGAACAGTCTATTATAAAGGTTATCCTTCCCTCTCTAGCATCGATTAAGATGCTGCTGAAGAACGTGCGTTTCGCCGCTACGCCAAAAGGAATCTTGGAAAACGTAAACATTGAAATCGAAGGGCCAACGATATCCAAGATATCCAAAACCGTGCCTGTGGGCTCCAAGACAGGCAACGTCATAGACTGCTCGCGCCTGCTCGCCGTCCCGTCGTTCGTGAACGCGCACACGCACGTTCCGATGACGTTCCTGCGCGGCTACGGGGAAGGGCTGACGCTCAACGAGTGGCTCACGACGCGCGTCTGGCCTGCAGAAGCAAAATTGAAACCGAAAGACGTACATGCATTCACAAAGATGGGTATCATTGAGATGATCCGCTCTGGCACCACGGCGTTCAACGACATGTACTTTTTCATGGACGAAGTTGCGCGCGCGTGCGCGGAGAGCGGCGTTCGCGGCTTCCTTTCACATGGCATAATCTCCCTGAAAGACAAAACGAAGGACTTAAAGGAAACAGAACGCTTCATCAGAGAATGGAAAAGTAAAAATGAGCTCGTGACGCCGTTTGTGGGACCGCATGCCATATACACCTGTGATGAGGAGACACTGCTCAGGAGCAAAGAACTGGCTGAAAAATACAAAACAAAACTGCATATCCATCTTTCCGAGACGCGCAAAGAGGTCTACGACTGCTGGCGCGCGCACGGCATGCGCCCCGTCGAGTATCTTGATAAAATCGGCTTCTTGGGTACGAACGTCATCGCGGCGCACTGCGGCTGGCTGACGAAGAACGAAATAAAGATTCTCGGGGAGCGGCGCGTTAACGTCGTACACTGTCCTGTTTCAAACATGAAGTTAGCAACAGGCGGAGAGATGCCGCTTCCCGAACTACTCGCTACGCGCGCGAACGTCGCTCTTGGAACGGACGGCGCGTCATCGAACAACTCGCTCTCTATGTTCGGCGAGATGAAAATGGCCGCGCTGCTGCACAAGCACGCACGGTGGGACCCGACGGTAGCGGGCGTAGATGAAGTCCTTAAGATGGCGACGATGAACGGGGCGCACGCGCTCGGATTGGATGCAGGCATACTGGAAGAAGGAAAACTTGCTGACATAACGCTGATAGACCTCGACAGCACTCTCGTGCAGCCTGTCGTGCGCGACCGCCTGCTGGCGCACCTCGTCTACGCCGCTGACAGCTCGTGCATATCTACGGTGGTTTGCAACGGCAAGATCTTGATGCAGGACAAAATAATGCGCGTAGACGAAGAAAATGTCAGAGAGGCGTTCGTGAAAGCGTTTGCAAAGTTCTCGTAAACACAGGCGCCTCACGCACAAGTGTCTCG
>JACQIF010000010.1 GCA_016198635.1 Candidatus Aenigmatarchaeota archaeon | reverse complement strand
GCTCGTGCGCTTCGGATTGCTCGAACGCAAGCGTGAGGTGAACGCATCCAACCCCTCGAAGGGCTGGTTCATGCTGCTGCGGCCGTCCTCGGTCTTCGCGACGCACCTGACGAAGCTCGCTGGCGAGTGGCGCTCGCAGGTGAAGACCGCGATGATACGCGCCGGGGAGCTAAAAGAAGACCAGAACATATAGGTTATGTACCATAGTTAATTACATATAGTTCTTAACATATTGATTATAACATATATTCTTTAGAGTATAGATTAATTTTCACATAAATGTGAGAGTTCCGCGCGAACGCACGCGTGGAACAGGACGGTGCGGCCGCCTAAGCTGCTGAAACGCGCGTAAAAGCTAGATAAAGAGAAAAGAAAGATTATACAACTCGTTCGCTGCTATCCCAACTTATCAAAAATCGGTTTCAACAGAAACGTTCCTGACATAAGGCTGTTCGCGCAGTTCCTTGACCAAAACATCCGGGTTTCCGTTGTATACGACATCGCCGAAGTAAGGGCTGTGCTCCGACCAGTGCACTGCATGCACGCCGGTTTTGCCTTGTATATCCATCCAGATCTTGTCGTGGTCTTTGACTTCTTTCAGATTCACTAGAACGTGCATACCCGCTACTTCACCTTTCTGCTCTCGGCCTCGCTTTCGGTCGTAACGACCGGGAAGCTGATGGGCGTGGGTAGGTTCAGGTCGTCTGCCAATGTTATCGCGCGTGAGACGCACTTGCGTATGATGTTGTTCACGACAGGGACGAATATCTTGACAGGCACCTTCTTCTCTTTCTTCCAGGTCTCTATTGCATTATTGACCTCTTCGTCCTTGTCCGGGAGGAAGACAACGTTGCCCTCGAACGATATGGCAGCGAGGTTCTTCTTCTTGAGATCCACTTTGTACTCGAAAACGTACTCAAACAGGATCTCGACGCCTTCCTTGTTCAGGACATCTATCTTCTTGGCACGCACTTCCTTTATCGTGGGCGCCTGGCCGACTCCCATGTTGTCCGCCATCTCCTGCTCGCGCCAAGCCTCGATCTTGTGTATTCCCATCCCAACTACTGGCATAACTTTTCTTTGGCCGTACAATCTATATAAATGCGGTCAAGGAACTTTCATTATGGACACGGCAGAACTAGCCATATTAGAGCACTTATCGAAGAACCACCTCGTGCGCACAAAGGACATGTTCTCTGTCCTTCTGGAACGCCATTTCAAAGACGTTGACATAACGGAAGCTCTGCGTGCGCTAGAACGTACAGGGCACGTCACGCGACTCAAGCCTTTCGGGGACGAGAACCTTGCGCTAACCAAAGCCGGATTACGAGAAGCTGCAAACCGAAGATTCTGAATTTATATACGTCCCGACGTACACAAGCCTATGGCCCTACTTCCGTTAGCACCGCTCAAGCGCATCGCCAAGGGTGCAGGCGCAAAGCGCATCTCTGATCGTGCGTTAGAAGAGCTCCGGGAGTATGTGGAAGAGATCGCTGATTCGATGGCCAAGGACGCCGTGGTCGCGGCCAAGCATGCCGGGCGCGTCACAGTCAAGGAGGACGACATCAAGCTCGTCAGCAAGCCGTGGAGCGGATAGCAGTTTTAAACGGGAGACGAATCTCCCGCAGGATATTGGTGATGCTATGGGAGAATATGAAATTGCGATTTCAAATCTCCCTTCATGAGGTTGTTGAAACATGGGAGAAGGGGACAAGACACAAACCGAGATAAAGGCGCTGAAGCCCGGCAAGTACTGCATAATCGACGATGAGCCGTGCAAGATAACGTCGATAGACATCTCTAAGCCCGGCAAGCACGGTTCTTCGAAGGCGCGTCTCGAGGCAGTAGGCATCATAGACGGCCGCAAGCGACAGATCGTGAAGCCAGCGGACTCGACTATAGGCGTCCCGATAATAGACAAGCGGCAGGCGCAAGTCCTTTCGTTGACGCCTGACGCGGTCCAGCTCATGGACATGCAGACGTACGAGACGTTCGAAGCCCGCATTCCAGACGAGCTGAAGGGAAAGCTCGAAAACGGACAAGAGATTACTTATTGGGACGTTCTTGGAAAGAAGCTTCTTATGGGCTAGCTGTTAAACCAGCGCTTTGACGTAAGGCTCAATGTACGAGAATGCATATACTATCACCGCCCCTTTCACCACCATTCCAAGGAACGAGTAGACGAGGAACTTCCTGATGCCGACACGCAGCGCCCCGAAGACCAGGCCTGTGAAATCTGGCACAGGCAGTACAGACGCAATGAAGATTGAAGGCGAGACGAACTTCGAGCCGCGCAGTTTTTCCGCTTGCTTGGCCGCCTTCATGTCCTTAAGGACGTGCTTTGACAGCAGCCTGCCAGCCGAATAATTGACCGCATAACCGAGCGTGCCAAAAAACGATGATGCGGCTACCATGACTAACGGGTTCAGCCCGTTGCCGTACGCGTATGCTAGAAAGGGATCCAGCGGCAGCGGCACAAAGAACAGACGCGATGCGAACGAGAAGAGCGCCACGCCTGTTGCGTCGGCTGCAGCGATGTGCGCGGATGCGCTTCCTATAAACTGCGCGGCCAGAGGCGATATCTCCTTGATGCGTTCAAGCGCAGCGCTGAACAACATCCTGAAATCCACGCCCGTGTATACAATGGCCGCTAAGACGCCAATTAGGACGATGACAACTCCGAACTCCATGAAATCACGCTCGTACAGGCTTTTCGTTCTGCCAGTGGCCTTCGTACGTGCCGGACGCCTCTGCGTCCATGAAGATGAGCTGAAACCACTTTTCGTCTCTGTGTATTCTGATGGAATGGATTGGAACAAAAACAGTTTGGGTTCCAAAACCTTTGTAACCGGAGTCCCAGACGGCTGTCTCGCTTTTAATGACGCCAAGCCTGTTCAACGTTGAGCGCGGCAAGAGCATGGCGACAGCGTTCTGTGGTATTTCAACCTCGTTGGACAGCCGCACTTCATAAACGCCTTTGGCCAACACGAAAAAATCGCCTTCTGGCGTGACAAGCGTTTTCGGCGGTTCGGTTTCCCGGATCTTGCCGTGCAGCGTCGAACGCGCATGCTCCTCTATCCGCCATACCTCGGAGACGCCGACGTCGACGCCGTTCGGGTTTATCTTCACTTCAGGCGGCTGCTTGACGAACCGCGCCGTTCGCGAACCGGGCCATACTGACATGAGTATCCTTGGCCCTACTAACATTTATAATGCTAGAATCCCAACAAATTACCATGCGGAACTATTTCTTGTTTGCCTTTGCGCTTTCTCTTGTTCTTCCATCGCTCGCCCTCGCACAGGTTTCGCACCCCGCGTCCGACGTGAG
>JACQIF010000088.1 GCA_016198635.1 Candidatus Aenigmatarchaeota archaeon | reverse complement strand
TAACAGAGCCTCGAACGCACGGACGGGATCGCCCTTCTGCATGAAGTGCAGGGAGTCGTTCTGGTAAGCCTTTATGTTCGTGAGGTACTCGACGCCCTTCTGGCCCTTCGCGTGCGTGCGCACAAGTGCGTCGTCAAGACGCTGGGCCCATTTTTTAATCTCTGCGTTCAAAATCTCTTCGGTAGGAGCCATATTTGGCTCACGCCGCAAAGGCATATAAAGCATTGGTCCGCACGTACGTGTATGCAGTCCCCTCTCTGCGAGATATGCCTGAAGAACGAGGACATCCTTTGTGCAGGCTGCCAGCGCAAGCTCACCGCTGGCATGATAACGCACACTGAGGTAGAACTGTCACGAATTCTCTGGAAACTCCAGGAACGCTACAAGTCGATACAGGCAGGCGGTTTCGCGTATGCGAAGGATGTTGGCAAAACGCTTCTTGTTGTGGTTCCCAAAGGCTCTGCCGGCAAGATGATAGGCAAGGGCGGTGCGATAATAAGCGAGCTGGAGAGTGCGCTCCACAAGAAAGTAAAGATTGTCGAAGAGGGGACGCTTGAAGATGTCGTGAAGGATATCATAGGCCGCAGCGAGCTCATAGGGATAAACAAGGTCTTCGGCGCGGAAGGCGAACGCTACCGTGTGCGCGTGCGGCGGGCGCAGTTGAACAAGAGCGAAGTGGAAGGGATTATCAGGGCCGTTACAGGCAAAAAGGCGGAAGTTGTTTTTGAGTAACTAGCGCACGCGTGACCCGCTTTCCAGCATCGCAAGTCGCCTGTCGACGTCAATGATCCTTTGCTCTATGCGATCCAGGTGGTCCAGTACGGTCCCGAGAGCACTCTCGACTGTCTGCGGCCTGCGTTCAACAAGTTTGTGTTGTGGTAGCGCTGGCGTACTCGCGGGCGGTGCTGACCAAGTTGGCTGTTGCGTAATCCACTGTTCTTGGGGCGCTTGCGGTTCGGCCGTCCATGAGGTCTGCGGCTCGGGCCGCGTACGCCTGAAGTTTTCGATGCGTTGCCTGCGCCTCTCTTCGATAGCCGGAGGAACAGGTGCCAGTTCGGCAGGCGAAGGGAAGTGCGGCGGTTCTGGTATATCCGTAGGCGGCGCCATTCCGGGTATGTCGTCAACTGTGGGTATGCGAAAACTCTCCCGTGGTCCTGGGGACTGCGGCCGCATGTCGAGAATAGGAGTTACGGGCTCATCTTCGTGCTTCCGTCCCATCATTTTTTTAAGCGCATTCAGGACCATATCAGTCGTTTGGGTTTTCCTGTATATAAAACTCCTTGAGTTTTAAAAGTTCTTACGAACCCCAGTTCGTAAGTTTACGAAGCCTAGCTTCGTAAATCCCTCGCTCGAGGCTCAGGAACTATGGAAACTCCGCGTTTAGAAGCGAGGTTTTAATGTGTACCGTGAGGCGCCTTCGTCTTTCTTGACAAGCGTTCCGTCTGCTATCATCTGTTCGACAACCGGTCCGGCCGCTGTCCACGTTATGGGCTTGCTGAACTCCTTGCTTAGGCGTATCATAAGCTCTGCTTGCGTCAGGCCTGACGTGTTCTTGAGGACGCTCCCTACGGCGCGCTTAATCTGTTCGTGTGTTGTCATATCAAGAGTTGGCGAGGCTGGAACTTAAAGGTTTACTAAGGCTATCGGCCGAAGTAAACTTAAGACGCAGTCTTAAAGGTTTACCGCGGGCACACGCGTATGCCGCGGTAAAAGGTTTAACTAGTATATCCTTACTTCTTCACCGGGCGTTCGAGCGCGCCTATCCGTTTCAGCTCACGCTCGATCTTGTTTATCGCCTTCTCTACGTCAGCGACGTTGCGGCCTCCTGTACAGACAATCTTCCCGGAGCCGAAGAGCAGGAACGCGACATTCGGGTCTTCCATGCGATAGACAAGGCCGGGGAACTGTTCAGGTTCATACTCGGCATTGGGCAGCTGGAATGCGATCTCGTTCAGCTTCAACGTCCCTTCAATGCGCGCTGACGCGACTATGTTCTCGATGCGAATCTTCGGGGGGTCCTTGATCTCGACACCGATGCTCTTTATCGCTTCGATGACCTTTCCCATAGCCTTGCGGGCGAGAGCAGGCGAATGCGCGCCTGTGCAGACGACTTTTCCAGAAGTGAATATCAGAGACGCGGCCTTGGGCTCCTTCATGCGGTAAACGAGCCCCGGGAACTGCTCCGGCTCGTACTCGGTGCCCGCCACCTTTGCAACGAGCTTGTTGAGAGGAACCTTTACGTTCAGCGTGGCTGACGCCACGACGTTCTCTATGCGTATGTCTTTTGCCGTACCGACACCCCTCTTTAAATACCGTTTGTGCGGACAGTGGGTATTTAAAGCGTATATTTAAAGCTTTGTTACTTTATAGTAGACATAGTGTGGTGCTATGGTAACGCCTTACGTTAAAGACCATGCGGACGAACTGAGGAGGCTTGGAGAGTTGATCCGCGGCAAGAGGCTTGAGAAAAATATCTCTGCAAGGCAAGCCGCTGCGCAAGCACGCCTCTCCGAGGGCTACCTGTTTCAACTAGAGCATGGTAGTATAAAAGACGGATATCCTCCGAGGCCGTCGTACAGTACATTACAGAGGTTGGATGGCGTCCTTGGATTAAACCCTGAGTGGTACAGCCTTGCGGGCTATGCTCCTCCATTGGGAAAACCGGGCGTCGACGGTCAGTCGCAGAACGGGTCTGCAGAAACCCCTGTCCCGTCGCACGCAACGATAGACCCAGAACAGGACGAGAGGCGCAGAAGGTCGCACCCAACAATACCGCTGCAATATCTCAGATTTTGACTGTGAAGTCCTTCAGCGTGCGTTCAGCCAAGAACTTCTTTCGGGCTCCTTCCATTGTTCCTGACACGCCGAGGGAGTGCGGCACGACGCGAACGCCGTCCACGCTGTTTATCAGTGCAAGCGCGACGCGCACATCGTCCACGTGAACGTGGTCGCAGCGCACGAGTCCACGCTGGCGGGCGGCATCCCATGCGTCCTTGACAAACCAGACGTTAGTGCGTGCCGTGCCCAGCTCTCCATGCAAAGACAGCAGCGAGTTCCAGAAGGCGTCTATGACGTTCTCGAACGTTACAGGACGCTCGCTGATGATTTCGAACGCCAGATAGCGCTTCTTGTCTCTTAGTGTCGGCGGCAGTGTCTTTGGGGCGTCCATCTACGCTTCGACCTCCACTCCTTTGTAGATTATCTTTCCTGCTAGTTTCCTGCGGTTGCTTTCTACACGCGCGACACATGCATCGCTAACTGCGCGCATGGACTCTTCAAGAGTCAGCCCCAGCATCTGGCCCAGCGCAGCAAGTTCGCGAGGGTCGCGCATCCCCCACTCGTCTGCAGCACCCGACGTTATCACGATAGGCGCGTTGAACTTCTTGGCCAGCATGATGTTGCGTTCCATATGGCCCAGCACATGCGCGCGGACGCGCTTATATGTGGCAAGCAGCTCTCCAAGGTTCAGTTCGAGCGCAACGCCGTTTTGGGCTGCGCTCTTCGCGACTATATGGTCTATACCGGAGTCGACTCGCTTGAACTCCGGGTGCGCGAGAACGTCCACGCGCCCGTCCTCTGCCGCAGCACGGTTTATGGCATAGTCCCCGCCTGCCACAATAACGAGTTCTGCCACTTCCCTGTATTTGGCCAGCGCACGTTTGAGCGTTTTTATCGACTCTGCCTGTATCTCCACGCACGGGACAAGGTCAATGCCGCTCTTCTGCGACGCCTCGCGGAGGCGCTTGCGCAGCTCGCGGAAAGCGTCGAAGTCGTGGTGCGTTGCTGTAATGCCGAGTCCGGAGAACTCCAGAGTCCGGGCTGTCTCGATTGTCTTCTCCAGATTCTGTGTGCGCACGTGCAAATCGTAGAACTTCATTTTACATTTACCTCCTTTGTCGGCAAATCATAGAACTTCATAACCACGCCTTATACTGACGCTTAATGAACTCTAAATGCTGTTCCTACATCTTCGAACCATAAGGTTCGAAGTTTTCAAATTTCATTTGAAAACCCCACACTTACCTTTGGGCGAATCCAGATTTAAATAGCGTATGGGGCCTTATTGTGGCCTTTTCCGCGATAGAACCTTGAACATAGCCAGCGAGAACAGAACGAGCAGCACTCCTATTATCTGCGCTTGCCGTATGCCGAAAAAGAGGGGTTCGACGCGATAGAAGTCTATAACTATGCGCAGGAGACCGTACAGCCCAAGATAAACGAACAAGAGGCGCTGTTTGAAGAATACCTTGCGTGACGCAACGTGCAGAACACCAAGAATCAGCGCAAGCCCAATCATCTCATAGACTATCACAGGATGCTGTGGCTGGCCGTTGACGATTGCAGCCCACGGCAGCGCACTGTATGTACCGGGATGGTCCCATGTCAGAAGGTCCCCTATGCGGCCGATTAGGTGGCCTGCGACAACCGGCGCTGCAGCCGCGTCGGCCATAGCAAGGAAATTCATCTTCTTACGTTTCAGGTAGAAGTACCAAAGCGGTACGACCAGCAGTATCGCGCCCATAAAAGAGAGGCCTCCTTGCCAGACTTTGAGCGCGTCAAGAGGTTTCGCGGCGAAAACGCCTGCATTCTCTAACACATACAATGCCCTCGCACCTAACACGCCTCCCAATACGAGCAGCACGAGCAGACGCTCCTTGATATGTTGGGGTAGTCGAGCGGTCGTTTTGTCAAAGATCAGATAACCGACACCGACGCCCACAGCCGCGAACAGGCCGTGCATCGTGATATTGAACAGGCCCAGTGCTACTCCGGGTATCGGCGTGACCTCTATCATATTGATAGTTACGATCCCTTGAAATAAAGCCTCATATTCTATCCGAGTAGCCATTAAGGATTCTCTGTTCAGGCGCTTCTCTGGACAGAACTAGCGGGAACGAATCTGACATCCTCTTCTTAATCTCGTCCAAATACGCCACAGAAGGCTTGCCTGTCTGCTCACGATTCCTGACTTCACAGCGCCTGGGTCTTTCTGCATCGCTAATGTACTTGAAGTCCACTCCAACTCCACAGAGATCTCTCTCAGCGATGTTGCGGTACCACGGGCAGTCGCTACACTCTTTCTTTAGGAGAACAGAGCTTCCATCCCATCTATGGTCAGGCCTTCTGGGTATCTCGATCCTGCCCATACACTTCAACCATAATGCCTATTCTGCGATCTCGAAACTTCGGTTTCGAGTACTCAGAACAGACGGTTTATCCATAATGTCTGTTCTGAGACGGCCTCACGCTTTCAGCGCCTTTGCCGCTGCTGCGCAGGCCGCGTGAACGCTTTCCGGCGCTTGTCAGTCCGCGGAATACCCGTCCGCTAACGTGCGAAACCCACGAGACGTCACGATCTTTGCGTATAGCCGGATGCGCTGGATCCACGAGCACAACTTCGTACCATGCATGCTTGCCGTCCTGCGCAACCCAATATGAGTTTAAAACTTCCATGTTGACAAACCGTTTCGCAGCGCGCTCTTCCGCTATCCACTGGTGCGATTTCTTCGGCGTGAAGAAGCGTCCGGCGCGCCTCGGCTTTCGCCCGCCTGCCCATTCGGGGCGCTGGCGGCCGCCTACGCTTACGCGTGCACGCGCGACGATGAATCCTGACTTTGCCTTGTAGCCCAGTGCACGAGCGCGGTCTATGCGCGTGGGGCGTTCGATTCGGACGACCGCTTCTTCATCGCGCCACTTCATCAAGCGCTGTTTCCACAGGTCGCCAAGATTCTCCTGCGGCTTGGTCCACTTCTCCGCTACGTACTTATAAAATCCCATCTATTCCACCTCTTGTTTTACAACAACCTTCAGGCACATGGCCCACATCGGAGGTTAACTTCGATGGACAGTCAAGATTTATATACGCGTCACCATTAGGTGAAAACGGTGTTAAAATGGGCGCTGCCACAAAACTGCTTTTAGGGCTGTTTCTTATAGGATTTGGAGGCTTTTTGCTGCGCACGTGGCAGAACGACTTTTTGATCATGCTGCGCGGCGTCGTGCCGGCGTTGCTGATAGTTCTGGGCGTACTCGTCGTCTGGATAGAGCGGGAGGAGATGCGCGCAGGGCCTGAACCGAAGCCCGAAGAGTTCATTGGGAAGTCCAAGCGGAGCAAGAGTTAAATCCTAATGCCCCTAACTACAGGCATGCAACGGGAGTGTTGGGATTCTACGCGTTTGGCGTATGTGGCTGTCGTTAATGTAGAAGAGATTCGCCAAGGCATCCCTTCTGTAGAACAGTATCATGTGAGACAGGATACATTGGATAAGACGCGTGCGCTTCTTCGACAGATAGGAGATATTGAATATCCGAAAGAAGACAGAATTTTCCTTGATGCTTTCAAGTCATTGATGCCTGAACTCTCTGAAGGAGAAAAGAGGAGACTCAGAATTGAGGCCACAGAACTCGTCAAGCAAGAAGGCGAGCACTCTCCTGGAACCCATTACTTTACGCCTTGGACAGTGCCAGCGGCATAGCGGTACGCTTCTGTGAACCCTTATTACTTTTGCAGCATGGATTATTTTATGAAAGTCATCCCCGCGTCTCTCTGCGTGCGCTGCAAGGGCGGCCGCAATCTCTGCGGCCTTGGCTACTGCCCGTTGCTTTCGCGCGTGGAACTGAAGCCGAAGCTCGACGCAACGCTGACGGACGAATTCTTTGGACCAAGCACGAACGTGTTCGTTGGACGATTCGGTTACCCACGCGTTAGCGTTGGCCCTTTAAGCGTCATACAAGCGAACTCCACGGACATGCAGGTCATAGATGACCCGTCAAAATGGTTCGGCCTGTCTTACCAGAAAATAATAGAGTTGCGTTCGCTGATGATGCGATCGAAACACCCCGAGAATGTCAAGACATCATCACGTTTCACAGAGGATAACAAGCTGCTCGCGCTTGCCGAAAGGCCCGTCGAGGTTGAACTTCACTTCAAGAAGAAGCCCGCTTACCGAATGGACTTCTCGGACGTACACCAGCCGATGGGCCCGAGCGCACAGCTGCGAACGATGCAGATAGTGGAGAACGTGAAAGTGTCGCGAACGATAGAAAGCGTGACGAACGATGAAATGAAATCGCGTGAAGCGATGGTCACGCTCTACGAGCACAACGAGGGCGTCTACAAGATAATGTCCGTGCTCTCATCGGGTGCGTTAGGCATGCGCCGCAAGCTTGTTCCGACACGATGGTCCATAACAGCCGTCGATGACACATTATCCAAAGAGCTGCTGAAGCGCGTGCGCACGTATGCGAGCATCAACGAATACCGCGTCTACGAGTCGGAGTTTCTTTCAAACCGTGTCTGCGTACTGCTCGCTCCGGGCGCGTGGGAGTACGACTCGTTCGAATCATGGGCGCCGGGCTCTATATGGGCGACGCACGCCACACGCCCATTCATAATTCATGAATACGAGCCGCATGGCGGTCGTACGGCTTACGCGGACGAAATGGGCGGCTGCTACTATTCTACGAGGCTCGCAGTGGCCGAGGCGCTCGCGCAAGAGCGCCGCCAGGCCCGTTGCATCGCCTTCCGTGAGGTCGGCGAACAGTACATCATCCCAGTGGGCGTCTGGCAGGTGCGCGAGAACGTACGCAACGCGATGCGTGCGCACGTAAAGTTTGCGACGCTGGACGAAGCGCTGGCATACGTGCAGACGAAGATGAGGATACCGATGGAGGAGTACAGGAAGCGTTCTGTGATACTCAAACAGAGGAAATTGACTGACTTTTGAAATAAATAACCTTACACCTTATGGTTGTTATGGATTTTCCTCATGTTGGGATAGGAGTAATTATTGTTAGAGATGGAAAGATCCTTTTAGGAAAAAGAAAGAACGCGCACGGTGAAGGAACCCACCAATTTCCAGGAGGCCATCTGGAGTTCGGCGAGTCCTGGGAAGACTGTGCGAGACGCGAGGTCATGGAGGAGACAGGACTACATGTAAAGAAAGTCAGATTCGCGACAGCGACGAACGATGTCTTTTCCAAAGAGAACAAACACTACATAACTATTTTCATGCTGGCCGAACCAGAAGACGGGGAACCTAAAGTGATGGAGCCAGAGAAGTGTGAAGAATGGAAGTGGGTTTCTTGGAACTATATGCCGAGGCCGCTGTTTTTGCCCATAGAG
>JACQIF010000078.1 GCA_016198635.1 Candidatus Aenigmatarchaeota archaeon | reverse complement strand
GGTCAGGACGAATACGATGCCGCTATGGGAGAGGAAGGTCGGAGAGTAGGAGAGGTACTCGAGACGGCTGCCGCTTACGATGCGTACAGGAACAAGCACCTTGACCATGGAACAGGCACAAAGACGTCGGATCCTGTTTACGAAGGTCCAGCCGCAGCAGCGCACGGACAACCAACACAACGACATGGAGGTAGAACATAATGACAGGTTTGCTGAACTATTGGATGAATCGCACCAATGAAAGGTTCGAGAAAGAAGTTAAAATGATACACCTGCCTCCTTTGGAGGAGGGGCAGCCTGATTTGAACAAAAAGCCCTTTTTCCAAAGCGCTTTGCAGAGAACACAAAGCTTCGAAGAAAAGGTCGTTGCGGTGCGGGAGTGGACGTCTAGAAACCCTGAGAACAACACGCCCGGGTTACGCAACCAGTTGCCGCACAGACTGCCTGATGCTCAGCTTGAGTATAAAGGCTATGACCGCAGTACTCGGAAGTATGTTGTAGGGCTGAAATGGGACAGCGATTACTTGCCTGTCCCAGCCCCGCGGGCCTAGATATAGCGGCACCATTGCGCCGCCTTTTTATATTCTGCCTGCTCTATTCTATGCGTTTGAGTCGTGACTGAATGTCATTCCATAACATAGGGAGCGCAGCGGGATTTGACATAGCAGACATTCTGTTCAAGGCTGTGCTGAAGGTTCCTGACTGCACGGCAAGCAGCCGCTACGGTTGCATAACAGGCAATCCATCGCACGACCTCATATTCGCCTTTTTCGTGCCCCACGTCGTCCTCCTGCTATACCTGTTCATAATAAGCAGAAGCATGCACATATTCCAGATAAATAAAGCTTTAGGCACACTTTTCGGTCTTGCATCTTACATAACGATAGTCTACACAGGATGGTACGGTAGGCTGGCCGCGCTCCTGTTCTGGTGGCTCGGGCTCACGATATTCCTGACGCTGCTGTACTTCTTCCTGACGAAGATATTCCATCCGTCTGAATCGGAGGCCCGCTTCAAGATAGGCGAGGCTGTTGGGGAGAAGATATCAGAGGGGCGCGAGAAGTCCAAGAGAAAGTCCGATCTACAGAAGAGGAAGAGGGAGCTTGAGAGGGAGATCCCAAGCCTGGAGACGCGGATCAGAGCAGAGACAAACCCAGCCATACGCGCGACTCTGATGACTGAGCTGAACGCCGTGAAAGCAGAGCTCGGTGGTGTCAAGCGTGAGTTAAGCAGCATTTAGGTGGTACTTGCGTTCAACATAATGTTCGCCCAGACAGGTATTCCAAACGTACCAACCTCGTGGCTCGCCTTCTTCTTTGTATTTGCGGCCGTTTACGGCATACTGACAACCACAGGCAAGGGAGGCGGGATCTTCAAGAATAACTCAGTCAACACACTGATGGCTGTAATATTCGCCTTCGCCGCCGCAGGCAATCGCGGATTCATAATCTTCTTCGAAAGCAACTTCGTGACTCTCGTATGGATTTTCATCGGGTTGTTCATAGTAGCGTTCCTGCTAGAGGCATTCGGTCTTAGGGGCTTCAAGGCCAGGGAAACAGCGAAGAATGAACCCGACAAGGCCATCATATTCGGGGGCCTCGTCCTTCTGGTTCTGATAACATTCGGTTTTGGAGTTCTTGGCAACATAGACGTGCCTGTGATAGGCACTAAGAACGCCCTAACTATCCTGGGACTCCTTTTCATCCTCCAGATGTTCTTTTATGCATACCATGGCAAGCCAGCCGGTAAATGAGTTAATATACCTTTCCTGCACTAATCGAAGTGAGTCTTATGGCAACAATCGAAACCGGGATAAAGGCGCTAACAGACGCAGGGATATTCGCCTATTTGATACCGTTCCTGCTCGCGATAGCGATAGTCTACGGAATCCTCGAGCACGTCAGTGTTCCGAAAGACAAGAGCGTGCGCAGCCTCATCGCGATACTTGCCGGGTTCCTCGTGCTGCCTCTCGGAAAGACCCTTTCCCCATTTTTGGAAGGGCTGTCCTTGGGACTGATGGTAATCGTTGCTACGGTTCTGGCGCTTCTGGTGATGGCAGAGTCTACTGGTCTCACACAGGCCAAGAAGGAACATGTCTGGGTTTCGCACCCGAAGCTCACAGGCGTCGTCTTCATCATGATAGCCCTGATAATCTTCGTGTCCGCAGGAGGGCCGAAGCTGATAGGACTGGAGAACGTGCGGCTTGGCGGCGGTCTGGGACTGGCGTTCTTCCTCGTAATAATGGCCTTGGGCGTCTGGTGGATAGCAGGCGAGAAGAAGGGCGGCTAAGCGTCTGGAAACTGTATTTCTAAGAGCGTCGATTTTTTCACCTTTAAATTACTCCGTGCATACCTCATAGCAGTGACGCATATGGCCAAGCCTCTTATGACCAAAAAGTTCGAAATTACCTCCGAGCTTGGCTTCCCCACCAATGTGTACTTCGACATGCTCGGCTGGCTCGACAAGAACAAGTACGACTTCAAGAAGACCAACGACTGGCTCTATATCAACCCAAAGACGGCGCAGCACGCCGAAGTTGCCCAGAGGCGCCAGGCCATCGAGCAACGTCTCGCCCAAGTGATGATAAACATAGGCGATCTCCGCCGGGACGTCGAGCTCTTAAAACACGACCTGCGGAAGTTTGAAAGCGCACTAGAACACCACAAGAAGAACGATCTCGATGTGCTGAAATCGGACTACATAGACTTCATAGACCAGCAGACGCCGAACAGCATGCTCAAGCTGGCGCAGGCCGGGCGCTTCCCCAGTATAGTCGTGGACTTTTTCCGCATCAAGAGCGAGCGCGACATCGAAGACTTAAAGATATCGAAATCGGAGAAGAGCCTGCTGAAGATAAAGTGGAAGCTCTTTCAGCAGTGGCGTTCGACGTTCGCGCAGGGCGTCGAGGACCGCGTGCGCGTGCTCCGCGAGGAGATAAACTCGCGTCAAGCGAGCCTAGACAACTACAAGGATTCCATACGACCGTACCTCGAGGCGATACACAAGATACGCACCTCCGAAGAGCATCCAACCGACGTCTTTTCAGACCCCACGCTCATAGAAGGATTTTTAACAAGCGTCGCAGGCGTAGATCTCGCCGCATGGCGCGGCGCCAAGCTTCCGGGAAAGCAGATGTACCCGGACCGCCGGGAGTACCATGAAGGCCGCGAGGTTGAAAAGTTTGATTATTACGTCTACTTCGACATCAAGATAAAGCGCAGGCAGGTCATCATCAAAGGGAAGGAGATCGAAGACATGCTCGTCACGATAGAAGGTCATCTCAAGAGCTGGCAGGAGATCGAAGCCAAGAAGAAGGAGATAAAGGCCATGGAAGACGCGATTCTGCGCAGCCTCGAGGAGTTCCGCGGCACGCGCGAGTTGGCGCAACCATCTGAAAAATCAAGGAGGGAAGAGTCGACACTCGAGAAGCTCAAGAAAACGCTCAGCGCCTCAGCCCAGTACGTCGTCCCGAAGGTCGGCGAACCTGAATCCATCATGAAGCGGGTGGTCAAGGAACAGGTCATAGAGTTATACGACGCCATCAAGGAGTCCGCGGGCGCACTGAAGCTGCAGAGAATGCCAACCGAGGGAAGGTAGCGATGGTCGTACGCCTTTACTCAAGGAGCGGCGAAGCTTCGGCAGAGATACGGGCGCTGCTGAGGGCCAACGGCATCGGTTTCACGGAGTACGACATCGACAGATACCCGTCTTTAAAGAAAGAGGCGCTTTCAGGAGCGAAAGGCGGCGACTTCCCGATAGTCTACATCGACGGGAAGGCTGTCTTCGGCAATAACGTCGTAAAGGACCTGCGTCGCGAGCTGGGCATAAAGCGCCCACAGCCGAAAATAGTATCCGGCTTTCTCGGCATTAAGAAGAGGATAGAGAGTGTTCTGCCCGCTTCGCCTGTACGGCGGAAGCCGTGGGAGTATCTGGAGCCGCGCACGTTCGAAGTAGGCGTTACGTCCGGTCTTCCATCGATCGATCGTGCCACGCTCGTCGAGGAAGCGATGAACTCGATAGGCAAGGGATGTGACGTGATGCGCCTCGACGTCGAGAGCCACAACCACCTCACGCCGAAAGACAAGGACGATTTGAAAGCGTTAGCGGACGCACAGGGCATGAAGTGGGCGATACACGCGGACCTCACGATAGACCTCACAGTTTCCGAGAAAACGCATTGGGAGTACGTGGAGAAGTCGCTGAAAGCGTACATCAAGTTCGCCAAAGACATCAATGCCGTTTACGTGAACGTCCATGCGTCCGTGTACGAGACGCCTGCTCTACGGCCTGCGATTTCCCGTGCGTATGAACTGCATGTCGACCCGGATGGCAAGGATATCAAGGAACTCTTCGAGCAGACGAAGGAAGCACAACGATGGTACGTCGAAGAGGAAACTCGCAATATACAGATCTACCAAGTGGTTCGGTATTTCCACGAGAAGTGGGCCATTGCAGAACGTCTCAAAGATGAGGAGTATAACAAGAAGATGGGCGAGCTGAATGCAAAGTCAGATACAGACAAAATTAAAGCTTACCAAGACGATCTCACAAAAGACCTGCTGCGCACCTTCGACAGCCGCATCACAGAGTGGTTCACTTACAACATCGTCGCATGGTCGATGTACAAGAAGCGCGATCCCATATGGAGGTCGATATGCGGTGACACGACCCCCGGGCAGCTCGTCAAGTCCGACAAGCAGGACGACCTGATAAAACTCGTTGATGCCGTTTCGGGCGCGTACGTGCGCGGCCACTTCCAAAAACACTTGGAAAACATGGAAAAGGACAACGTCATATTCGTTCTCGAGAACCCCGATGCCCGTGGCGGGAATTATAAGGGCCAGCTCCAGCACAGGCTGATGCACCCGACGAACATCTACCACGTCGTGCGTGCGATCGGCAGCCCGTACTTGAGGATGTCGATAGACTTCGAGCATATCGCCATGCAGGGCTATGACGTGTGGAAGGAGGTGGAGAAGTTCCCCAACGACATAGGCGAGTGGGTGCTGAATTTTGACGTGAACTCGCACCCGAACGTCAACCACCTGCAGCACCCAGTCGAGCGTGGCGACATATTCCTCTACAAGCTCCTGTGGGAGGTCCGCAAGCGCGGCCTCAAGCGCGCTTACTTGATGTACGAGTGGGGCGGCGGCCGCAAGCCAGAGGAGCGGTGGCTGGAGAGCGTGCCTGCGCTGAAGATGATAGCGAAGATGCTTGAGTCTGACATCGCTCCGGACGATCTGCCGCCGGAGTTCTTCGGCGTCGGCCCGGCTGAAATCGAGCTGGAAAAACGCATCATGGAGCGCAACACATTCAAGCCCCTTGAAGGCACGCTGGAGTTCCCCGAACTGGCATGGGGCTGGTTCTCGGGCGAGCTGAAGAAGAAAGGCAAGTTAGAGCAGTGGGCCAAGGAAGAGTACCGCTGAAAGCGGGATTTTCGAGTACTTCTCGAAAACTTCGAACGCTACGGCGTTCGAAGACGCTGGAAAGCTATGCTTCATTGAGTATCGCTAGATTCGTCGAATCGTATTAATTCCCGTATCGGGTTTTTATTGCTTCCTCCCATAGAAAGGTTTATATAGAAGAGTGCATAAATTGTAGTAACTTTTAAGTGGTTACATATGGTTAACAAGACCGTGAAAAAGGACGCCAAGGCTGCGCCTGCCGAACGACCGAAGAAGATGACTGCGGCTGAACGCAAGTTCGAGCGCGACCGCAAGGAGCGCATCGACCTCGCCAAGAAGTTCACGGCGAAAATCCTGGACAAGTGGGGCCCGTGGATAAAGTCCGTGGTCGTCTGGGGCTCGACAGCCCGTGGGGAGTTCAAGAAGAAGAGCGACATCGACTTCGTAATACTCGTCGATGACACCCGCGACAAGCTTACGAACGCTTTGCGGGACGAAATGGACGACTGGGTCTACGACCTTGCAAAAAAGATGGACGAACGCCTCGGGCCGCAGCCCGTATGGACGATAACAGAGTTCGTCAAGATGGTGCGCGCGTTCACGCCGCTTTCTTACGAGCTGCTCAAGGATGGCATACCCACTTACGACACAGGGTTTTTCCTTACGCACAAACGCCTTCTCGAGATGGGCGAAATTGCAGGCTCACCCGAGGCCGCCCAGCGTCGCTGGGGCGACGTGCCGCGGCGCATCTCGCGCGCCAAGAATGCCAAGATGTGGCTCATCGCCGAAGATCTGTACTACGCTCTTATCGGTTCGGAAGAGGCAGTATTGATGTACATGGGTAAGGACATCCCTCACCCAATGCACGCGGCCGAGTACCTGAAGAAGTATCTTGTCGAACCGGGCATACTTGACCCAAAATATATGCGGTATCTGGACGACGTCGTTAAGTTCCGTAAGGCCGTGGAGCACCGCGAGATCAATGACATCGAAAGCGCGAAGATCGATGAGCACATAAAGAAGTCCGAGGAGTTCGTGGCCGAGTTCGAGCGCATACTGCGCGAGCTTGAGATACAGAGAAAGCGTGCGGATATCCAGCGCGCGTACGAGGTCATGGTAAAGGCGTCCATCGCCGCGCTTAGGGCAGTCAATAAGATGCCCGAGCACGCGAAGGACTTGCCGCGTGCATTCAAGAAGCACCTTGTCGAGACGAACATCGTCAGCCCGTTCTACGAGGACGTGCTCGAAGGCGTTCTGTTCATGAAGCAGAAAGCGAACGAACGCCACGTCGAAGACGTTAGCGAGCGGTACATTGCTTTGACTTCCGAGTACGTCCGCCGTTTCGTGGGAGAGGTGCGGCGCCTTTACAAGGAGCTTGGCATCAACTTCGATGAGGCAGCGAAACGTTCGGATGCGGAAAAGGCGCCGGAGATAGACGTGAAGATCGCTACCAAGAAAGAGGCGCTTGTTTACGATGCCCGTCCCAAGGAGGAAACAGCGGACGAGATGAAGAGGGGCCTGCAGGTCTCCAGAAG
>JACQIF010000082.1 GCA_016198635.1 Candidatus Aenigmatarchaeota archaeon | reverse complement strand
TCCATCCAGGCGAATCCCATTATTTTAACGTGGCATTATTTATTAAACAGTCGCGAAGAGGAACGGGGTCAACTAATGAAACTCAACAAGATAGAACTGCTTGGTGTCGTATTCCTGACGCTTGTAATAGGATTTACCGCAGGGCTAACGTCAACCGAACCGCGAAACACCCCCGGCGAGAGTACGGATAACGTGCTATCCGAAGGGCAGACGCACCTCGTGGCCGTCGATAGGGAAGGTAACGGTGTCATCACTGACCTGAGCGTCAAGACAATCCCAGGGAACGGGCGCATACTCGTAGACATAGAAAACCTCCTCTTCTTCCTCGACACGCAACAGTCCATACAAACGGCAAAAGACGTGGCAGAACGCTACCTGAACACGAACCTCGGGAACCGCGACATAGTGTACAACATAGAGATAGACAACTCCAGTGTCGTGGGCGGAGAAAGCGCGGGCGGTGCGCTGACAGTGGCGACGATAGCGGCGTTGAGCGGGAAGCCGCTGCGCGACGATACAATAATGACAGGCACCATAGATGCAGAAGGCAACGTCGGCCCGATAGGCGGCCTCCTGGCGAAGGCACAGGCCGCTCACAACGCCGGCTTCACGTATTTCCTTGTTCCGAAAGGCCAGGGAACGTACGTCGACTATGCCAAGCAACAGAAGTGCGCTCCGGCAGGCAGAACTATGGTATGTGCCACGGAGTTCAAGCCTATACGAATAGACATCAGCAAAGAAGCAGGGATACATGTCATCGAAGTAGCGAACGTCGAAGACGCGGTCCGCTATTTCATTCCAAACTTTGACGATGATAACCATCCTCGGAACGTCACACGTCTCGCCTGACAGCGTCCGAACTCTCGCAAAACTCATCAAACGTAAAGACTGTGTTTGTGTCGAACTCGATCCCATACGGTATCAGGCTTTGAGGCAAAAGGACACTAGAAGCCCGCCGGGCATATTCCCAAAGATACTTCATTCCATACAACAGAGGCTCGGTCGCTCCACAGGCGTTCTGCCAGGCGAAGAGATGCTGACTGCGGTCACGTACGCCCGGGGAGCAGGAGTGCCCGTGTACCTGATAGACCAGGACATCCGCGTAACGCTCGCACGCCTTAATGCTGTTCCGCTTGTAGAGAAACTGTCCCTTGTCGTTCCACTGATAGTCGCGCCTCACGGGTTTGATGTCAAACGAGTTCCATCAAAGAGCATGATATCCACGGCGTTGCGGGGGTTGTGCAAGGCTGCCCCGACGATGTACAGTGTCCTCGTCACTGAGCGCAACGCATACATGGCATCGTGGATCATCCAACTGTCGCAGCAGCATAGAAACGTGCTCGTGGTGGTAGGGGCAGCACACGCAAAAGGCCTGGAAAAGCTATTAAAAGACGAGCATATCAAGGTTAGGATTATATGAACAAACTCGATACGGAAACACGCGACATAGCAATATCCACAATAGTGCTCTCGATGGCTTTTGGACTCGGAGCCATGAAGCAGCTCGGCATTATTGTTGGTTTTGGCATATCATTCTTCGTGGTCGGCCTCGGGTTCATAATGCACGAGCTTGCCCACAGGACAGTGGCGCGTCGTTACGGGGCTGCTGCCGTCTACCGCGCCTACCCGTTCGGCCTCATGCTCGCATTGATTATGTCTGTGGCAACTGGTGGAGGGTTCGTGTTTGCAGCTCCAGGAGCGGTGCAAATATCAGCACACAAGCATGGCAGATGGCACCAGCAGTTGATGGAGATACGCGTCGAGGAGTACGGCGTCATATCGTTCGTCGGCCCGCTGACGAACATCATACTGGCAGTCGTATTCCTGGGACTCAACGCGCTTACGCACTTCTGGCTGTTCGGCCTGGCTGCGCACGTTAACGCAACGCTAGCACTCTTCAATATGATACCGATAAAACCGTTTGACGGAGCCAAAGTGCTGCTGTGGGACAGGAAAGTCTGGCTGGGCGGTTTCGTTGTGGCGCTGCTGGCGTGGCTCTGATCTATACATAAACATAACGCGTCGTTAAACCTTTTACCGCGGCGTACGCGTGTGACCGCGGTAAACCTTTGAAATCTGCGGTTTCAAGTTTACTTCGGTCTGACGAGACCTTATTAAACCTTTAAATCGGCGCCTCGCTGAACGTTACCCATGCCTGTGCGCCCTATAGTTATCGGCAGGGACGATGAAGACGCCAAGCGGTTCGGCGAAAAAGGCACTATATTTCTTGGCCGCCATATAGTCGGCACAGGCGAAGAGGCACATCTTACGAATCCTATAGCCATGGACGTCGCGCGCCCGCACGTGATGCTCATTTTGGGCAAACGTGGCCAAGGCAAGTCATACACGCTCGCAACGATAGCCGAAGAGGTGACCAACCTCCCGGCAGACGTCAAGGAGAACCTTTCTGTGATCATCGTGGACACAATGGGAATATTCTGGTCGATGAAAAACCCGAACGAACGGCAGGTCGCGTTGCTTTCAGAGTGGGGTCTCCAGCCGAAAGGGTTTGACGTCGCAGTATACGTTCCTCAAGGCTATCAGGACTACTTTGACCGCGAAGGGATAATATATGACTCCACGTATGCTCTTCGGCCCTCTGAGTTATCGCCGGAAGACTGGGCTCTCTCCTTTGAACTATCTTTGATAGAGCCAGCAGGCATACTCTTGGACCGTGTTGTCCGTTCGCTCAAAAAGAAAGATGGGTTCGATATAGACGATATGATAGAAGCGATAGACAAAGACAGCCGTGCAGAACCGAAGGTAAAAGAGGCGTTGCAGAACCGACTCGTCTCCGCCAAGGACTGG
>JACQIF010000081.1 GCA_016198635.1 Candidatus Aenigmatarchaeota archaeon | reverse complement strand
CCGTAATACAGTACACGGACAACACGTGGAGATCGGCGTGGCACGGCGCCTCTTCTAGCACCGGAGGCGGAACCAATGGCAATACAAGCCCTGACGGTATTCTTACAGTCGGCGGTATAGGCACCTGCTATCTGTACGATGACTGGTCAGGAACAGAAACATCTTCAACACAATGGACAATAGAAGATCAGCGCACCGATACCAGCTGCGAACTCTGGTTGATGTACTAGAGCAGTTCCTTTCTCAATTCGCTCTTTATCTCGTCCTTTATCGCTTCCTTGACTTCGGTAGTTAACTCGGCCTTCAGTTCGCTCGTGAGCTGGTCGCGCAGCTCCTTCACAAGCGCGGCTATCATGCGTGAGAGTTCATCGTCCCCGGACATGTGGTTCGTGATGCTCGCGCGCACCTCTTTCTTGAGTGCGTCACGCACATCAGGCGCGAGCTCACCTTTGACTGTTTCGCGCAGGTGTTCGAGCTGTTCCTGAACGTTTGAGACGTTTTGTTCGGCCTGTTTGAGCCTGTCTTGGATGTCTGCAGGAACGGCTGCGCCAGAAGGCATTCCGCGTGCGGTGGCTATTCTGGCGTCTATCTTCGCCTCGACTGCCGCAGCGGCTTCACGTGCCATATCCTCGGCAAACCCTTTAAGGTTAGGTGCATACGCCGGCGCACCGGCGCCTTTCTCTTGTAGAAGCACGGTCCACTCCTTGTCCCGTTTTTCTAGTATCAGTCGCAGGGCCTCCTCGAGGTCCATTATAGTCTCCTTGACCTCCTCCTCGCTGGTCGCGCCTATCAGCCGTTTCAGCGCGAGCCGGAAGCGGCTCTCGGGCTCGGCCTCTGTAGAACCAAATAGCATCTGTATCTACCTCTTTGTGCGTGTCCTCGTCTCTTACCTATTTTTATATAGAGCCCCAATATAACTGTTTCAGCGAGGTTCTATAATGGTTGAGGCTGCTAACGAGCTTGTAAACAAACTGCTTTCTGACGTGCGGACGTACCCAAAAGAAGCGGCCAAAGAGAAGCTGTTCGAAGCTTACAACGTGGTCGTACGTGGCGTGCCAATCAATGTGGAGATAAAGCGCATTGCAGGGACATCCACGCCTTCGTACATTATAAAATATCCCGAGATGCCGTCGATGGGACCTGGCACCGAAGGCGAGATACGCACGCAGCTCATCAAGCGCTTCAAGCCCACGAGCCTCAAATTCTCGACGATAGAGGAGTACCGCAACGTCGAGGAGCGGTTCGAATCGATGACTTACGACATCCTGGAGGGCGTGATGAAAGGCCTTAGCGCCCAGCAGAAAAAAATGCTTTCCGTGAAACTGATGATGGAGATGCTCGGCATAAACCAGCTAGAGCCCCTGATAAACGACGACACCCTGGAAGAAATATGTGTCAACGGCTCCGGCCTCCCCGCAATGGTATACCATAAGAAGTACGGCTGGCTGACGACCAACGTAGTGATACCGACGGAAAAGGAGATAGACGACATCGCCGAGAAGGTCGCGAGCCGCTTCGGAAAGGAGATAACGATAGCGCACCCGATTCTTGACGACGCCATGCTCGTGACAGGAGACCGCGTGACGGCGACGCTATACCCTATATCGACCAAGGGGAATACACTAACAATAAGAAAATTCCGTCGCAGCCCGTGGACGATAGTAGACTTCATATCTCCTGAAGTGCGCACATTGACGCCCGAAGTCGCGGCGCTACTATGGACAAGCGTCCAGTACGAGCTGAACATAATGATAGCAGGCGGCACCGCCTCCGGGAAGACGTCTCTGCTCAACGCGCTCCTTCTTTTCGTCCCGCCGGAGCAGAGGATAATATCGATAGAGAACGCGCGTGAACTGAACCTGCCGGAGAACCTTCATTGGGTGCCCCTGACGACGCGCGAGGCGTTCGGCGAGAAGGCTGACAAGATAACTGTCCTAGATCTTATGTTGAGCGCAATGAGAATGCGCCCGGACCGCATCGTACTGGGCGAAGTCCGAACGTCCGAGGAGGCGCAGACGTTGTTCGAAGCGTCCGATACAGGACACTCCACGTACAGCACGCTGCACGCGACACGAATCGACGGAATTTTCCGCCGCTTGCTGAACCCACCCATCAACGTCCCGAAGAGCATGTTAGCGTCGTTACACCTCGCCCTCGTCCAGTACCGCCAGAAACGCGAGGGCTTCCGGCGTACGCTCGAGGTCGCGGAGATAACGCCTATCGGAGAAACGTTTGAAAAGATAGACATCCGTGCTAATACGTTATACAGGTGGAACGCACGGCGCGACGCCGTCGAGCGTGTCGGCGAGAGCGCGCGGCTCGTGGACGAACTGCTCTTCTTCAGTGGCCTGACTAAAAAAGAGATGGACGATGACCTTGAAGAGAAGCGACGCGTACTACAGTGGATGCTTGACTCGAACATCCGGAGCATAAACGAGGTCGCAAAGATAATACAGCTCCACTACGAAAACAAGGAATATCTAAGCGACGTGATGCGTTCGGCCAAAGGGGTGTAAAAGTGCTTCCGGCGTTCCCAATACGCAAGGTACTGCCGCTGACGCGGCGTTTTTTCGCCGGCCCTTCCCGTGCGCTTGTTCAGATGAACCCGTCGCTCAAGTACTTCCTAGACGCTACGCGCACGGAAGAGACGCCTGAAGAGTACGCGACGCTGGGCCTTGCAAACGCCATTTTCATGGGCGCCTCGACTTTCTTCATAGTCTTTTCGCTGGCGCTGTTCGCAGGCAAGCCCCTGGAGTTCTTCGGTTTCGCCGTTTTCGGCGGCGCGTCGTTTGCAGTAATGACTGTCTTCTATTGGATGAGCTTTCCGCGTATCCACGCCAAAAAGCGCGCGCAGCTCATCGACCGCGAACTGCTGTTCGCACTCCGCGACGTGAGCGTGGAGATGGACGCAGGGATGTCTTTCGTCGATGCGCTTGAGCTGCTCACTGAAGGCTACGGCACCCTATCAGAGGAGATGAACGAGGTCGTAAAGGACATACGCATCGGTACTTCCGCCGAAGACGCGATAGAACGAAACATGCACAAGAACGTCAGCCGGCTGTACAAGAGCGCGGCGCTGCGCATCGTGAGCGGCATCCGCAGCGGCGCAGACATACCAACGCTTCTGGCAGTGGTCATAGAGAACCTCACCGAAGAGGTCAAAGCGCAGGTCAAGTCGTACGGACAGGAGATAAATCTCTGGGCCACGCTATACCTCATCGTAGGGATAGTGCTGCCGTCGATGGGGCTGACACTGATGGTAATGCTGTCGACGTTCACAGGCCTCGTTTTCACGCCTACCCTGATATACATCATCGGCATCTTCCTCCTGGTGTTCCACGCCTCTGCCATCGGGCTGCTAAAGAGCAGAAGGCCGTTGCTTGAGGTGTAATGATGGCATACCGTGATTATGTTCGTGAGAAGCTGTCCAAGACGTCGCTTGATATGAGCGTGGACGCGTGGCAGAAACTGCAGGTGCGGGCTTCACTGCCGCTTGCGACGGCGTTAGCTGTATCCGTATATTTCTTTACGCACAGCATTGCCATAACAGTCGCTGCGTGGGCGTTATCATTCGTATCAATATTTGCGGTATTCGTCGCGATACTGGACTACCTTGGGTATGCGAAGGCGCGCGAAGTCGAGGATATGTTGCCGGAAGCGCTGGAGCTGCTGTCTTCCAACCTCAAGGCCGGGCTTCCGTTGAAGGAGTCTCTGCAGATGCTGATGAGCGAGGAGTTCGGGCAGCTTGGCGTCGAAATGTCGTCTGCTGCGACAGAGATGAGCACCGGAACGCCCATTGTCGAGGCTCTGAAATCGACGCGTTTTCACGTTGCGTCAGAGCTGTACGGCAAAACCATCGAGACACTCTCCCGCAGCGTAGAGAGCGGCGTGAATATGGACCGTATTTGTGGAGAACTGGCCCGGAACATCAACGACCTTCACAACATCCGGCGCGACATACGCGCTTCTACAGTGACGTACACGCTATTCCTTTCCTTTGCCGCGCTCATAGCCTCGCCGATCCTTTTCGCTCTGTCGACGTTCCTTACGGAAGCCAGCACGCAGATATTTTCCGCTGCGTCAGAGACCACCGGGGGCGGCGGTGCGCCGTTGGGTCTGCTGTCGTTCTCGACGACGCTGCCACCAATCGATCTTTTGAGAAACTTCTTCCTCGTAGCAATAGCCATAACATCCATATTCACGTCTCTTGGCGTTGGAATCGTTCGCGAGGGAAGCGTCCGTGTCGGCCTGCGGTATATGCCAATATTCCTGATAGTATCATTCGTCGTCTACTTCATAGCAAAGAGCGCCGTAACGTCCATAGTGGGGCTATCGATATAGGCCTTATTCTGCCGTGCGTGTTATATGTATGATTAGCGCCACCCCGATGAAGAACGTAACGGCAGCTACACCTTCAGAGACGGCGCCAAGAGTGAAGAGGTTGTTCAGGATGAGGACGCCAGTGCCTGCGAGAATCGCCAATACCGCAAACGACAGCAGTTCCGTAGCGCGCTTGAATTTTGGCGATGGCGTTGGCGCGAAGAACAGAACTGTTATGGCGGCCATTCCCATCGCCATGGCCAAGAGGCCCAGTAAAACGCCTGCATCAGCCATCTACTCTAACCCCCCCCCCGAAATCATGAACGAATATCCTATCAAAAACACCGCAACTATCGATATTGGTGGCGCTATTGGCAGCGCATCTGCGTGCGCCAAAGCAAGCAGTACGTCCACAGTACCGGCCAGCACTACAGTCCCTATGCCTGCTATCATAAGCTTGATTCTTTTCTTATCGATGTCCGTGACGGTCTCGTAGACCTTGAACAGCGCGACTATGCCGTAGATTATGTAGAAGAGTATGTAGATGTTATAGGCCACGAAAAGACCCCCGCTTCCTTCCCGTATGTAGTATGCGCCTATCTGGCTCACGCCAGTGTAAACTAGGTTTGTCATCAGCACAAGAGGGACGAAGATAATGCTGGGTGCATAGACGAGGAATGGGGTGATGCGCGTGCCGGCGAAGTAGAGGGCGAAATACGTCCATGTGGGCACAAGAAGCAGTACGGATAGTCCGAACAGTTTCCACGCGCTTTCGGCGGCTATCGCATCGCCTGCGCCCAGCACGATGAAAAGAGCCACATTCCACAGCGCTGCAGACAGAGCCAGCAGTGAGAAAAGCCTGTTGATGGTGCTTCTCGGGTTTTGGCTCAGTACGAGGAAAGACAACAGCAGCAGGCCTACGTAAGCGGCAGTCGGCAGTATGCGGCCCGTGTAGATGACATCGAATATAGAGGAGAGAGCCATCATATCTCACCATAGAACTCCTTTATTGTCCGGCTAAGCTGCACTGCTCTTGGCTCGTTGCCTGCCTTCCTCCAGTTGAACGTGGCAAGCACGACGTTCAGGAATACCAATGCGTAAAAATATGACTCTATGGCTGCGAAATACTCTGGCTGGAGTATGGCTCCGTAGAAGGCCAGCCTGCTGGCTGTGGCGGCCATCATGAATACCATGGCGGCCAACAGGTGTTGCAGTCCGCTCCCCATGGCGCCGCCTGTCCTGAATATGGCTGCGGCGGTTGCAAACGCCGCGATGATTTCGAAGGCAAGAAGGACGGCATATACTATAAGCAACGTTTGGACCATGCCAAACATTCGCGTCAGGCCTATAAAAAAGATTTTTCACGCTGTCACGTAAAAAGGATTAATGTTTATATATGGAGACAGGAGTAAGTGTCTTATGTCGTCGCACAAAGCCCTATCAGGGGGATATATGCACGTTTCTCGCTCGTCCCAAAAAGGCCTGAAAGGCCGCCTTTCAGTCTTTCCTCGCTCATCGAGGAAAGGCCAGGCAGCGATAGAGTACTTAATGAACTACGCCTGGGCCATAGCGCTCATAATCATAGTGGGCGTGGCGATCTTTGGCTTGAATATAGGAGGGATAAGAAACTCGCTCTCCACGCAGTCCTCGCAGGTCACGCAGGCGGGCGAACAGTTGGCGCTTATCGGCTACAAGTGCACCACGAATGCCGCTAGTGGGTTCACGATCTCCCTGCAGAACAACGGGGCCAACAAGCTTACGCTTGGCAACCCCACAATAGACGTCCTGTCAGGCGGCTCTGGTTCAGGCATCACATGCACACCCGCGTCAACGACACTGTTCCCGGGAGAAACAACCACATGTGCAACGACGGCTACGGTCAGTTGCACGACGGTCGGCCAGCCGTATAAGGCTGGCGTGGTATTGGTCTACACAGACGCCCAGACCAGCATACAAAACAAGCCGGTCCGCAACATCACAGGCGTGACCCAATCCGCCTAATAGGGCCTTTTGAAGCTTTTTATTTAGGACACATGAACTACAGAAGTGCAGTTATGTTAGAATCACTCTTTATGCGTTCACGCAAGGGTCAGGCAGCGATAGAGTACCTGATGAACTACGCCTGGGCCATCGCCTTGATAATCATAGTCGGCGTGGCGATATTCGGGCTGAACATCGGAGGCATAAGGAACTCTCTCACCGCGCAGTCGTCGCAGATCAGTCAGGCAGGGGAGCAGATTTCGGTCATTGGGTACAAATGCGATTCAAACGGCAACGTGACTGTTTCCATTCAAAATAACGGCGCGGGACTTGCCAAAAGTATAGCAGTCGGAGTCGTACCTAACTCCTCCACAGGCTACGGATTGGGCGAGCCTGCTGGAGTAGTTTCCTCGAACGGAACTCTGGCGTGCGCTTCTACGAGCTTGTTCCCTGCCCAGACAACAACTTGCATCACAGGCGGACCCATCAAACAGATCTGTGCCTCAAAAGTGGGGCAGACATACACGCTGATGGTTAATCTTTCGTACATAGACGACACCACAGGAATAACATTCAAGCCAGTCCGCAACTTCACAGGCATCCTGCAGTCTGCCTAATGATGGCGTTCCGGGGTTCTAGAAGCTTTTTATAGCGGCTTTTAGCCAATAACAGTGAGTAAGATGGACACGCGTAAAGGACAGGCGGCAATAGAGTATCTGACAAACTACACATGGGCGATAGCAGTAATTATAATAGTAGGCATAGCCATCTTCGGTTTGAATATCGGAGGCGTGCGTAACTCGTTAACGTCACAGTCTTCTACGATAACGCAAGCCGGAGAGCAGCTTGCGGTAGTCGGGCACACGTGCTCCGGGACTACGCTCACCGTTTCAGTACAAAACAACGGCGCCAACCGCCTCGCTCTAAGCAACGGTTGGTACATGGGCTCTGTTGCCGGTGCCACAGGCGCGGGCTCATGCAATCCCAACGCGACATCGTTGTTCCCGTCAGAGACAACCGCGTGCGCCGCCGCGTTGACGAACTGCGGAACAATAGGCCAGCCTTACAAAGTTTACGTTGTGATGAACTACACGGATACGCAGTCCGGCACGTTATACAAGCCCAACCGCACTCTGACAGGCGTGACGCAGGCAGCCTAATAGGTTGTTTCTATGAATACGCGTAAAGGCCAGGCAGCTATCGAGTACCTCACGAACTACACCTGGGCAATCGCTGTCATCATAATAGTAGGAATCGCCATCTTCGGGTTGAATATCGGCGGCGTCCGCAACTCGTTGACGACCCAATCTTCCACAGTCATCCAGGGAGGCGAGCAGCTGTCTGTGGTCGGATACACGTGCAGCGCCGGGCTAGTTG
>JACQIF010000084.1 GCA_016198635.1 Candidatus Aenigmatarchaeota archaeon | reverse complement strand
GGCAAGTTCTGCCCCGCCTGTGCGTGCGACTCGTCCGTCGAGCATGACGTGTATCTTGTCCGGTTTGACATAGTCTAGAATTCTTTGGTAGTGCGTAATCAACAAAAAGCCGCGTTGAGGTGAACGCAACGCGTTGATGCCTTCTGCCACGATCTTCAGGGCGTCTATGTCGAGTCCGCTGTCTATCTCGTCCAGCACGGCAATTTCAGGCTGTAGAACGGCCAACTGTAAAATCTCCATTCGCTTCTTCTCGCCACCGGAGAAGCCCTCGTTGAGGTAGCGTTGCGTGAATGCTTCGTCTATGCGCAGCTCTTTCATCTTCTGCTTCAGCAGCGTAACAAACGACTTCATGTCCGCGCTCTTGTCCTTTGTTTTTAGAGCAGTGAACAGGAAGTTCCCTACCGTTACGCCCGGAACCTCGCTCGGGTACTGGAAGCCTAAAAAGAGGCCTAGACGCGCGCGCTCGTCGGGCTTCGCGTTCGTTATGTCCTTCCCATTAAACAGAATCCTGCCTTTGGTAATCTTGTACTTCGGGTGGCCCATCAGCGCGAACGCCAGCGTACTTTTACCAGAGCCGTTGGGTCCCATTACTGCAACGAACGAGCCTTCGTTCACTTCGAGCGTCAGGCCGCGGACTATCTCCTTTCCATCGACGCTGACATGCAAATCTTCTATGCGCAGGCTCATGCTCCTTCACCCGGTGTATCTTCTGTGGTCGTTTTAGGTACATTCGCCCCTTCATAAGACATTATTCCGTGTTTGACGACAACGAGCGCTAGCATTGCACACTTCATTCGTGTGGCGCTTATTGGGACGCCAAGCAGTTCTACTACGTCGTCACGCTCCATTTTTTTAATGTCGCCGATGGGTTTTCCTTTGATATCCTCTGTGAGCATCGAAGCCGATGCTTGGCTTATCGCGCACCCACTGCCTTTGAATTTAACGTCCTTGATGCGCTTTCCGTCAAGCTTTATCGTGACCTCTATCTCGTCTCCGCAGAGCGGATTCTGGCCGACGCGTTTGATATCAGGCTTCGCGAGCGTCCCTTTATTCCGAGGACTCCTGTAGTGATCCAGCACGTTCTCGCGGTACATCTCTGTTCCTAACATATCATACACCAAAAACCTTCTTCACTCTTTCTATAGATGCAACCAGCGCGTCCACGTCTTCGCGCGTGCTGTAGATATAAAAAGACGCACGTGCGCAGGCGCCAATACGGAGTTTTGTGAGCAGGGGCTGCGCGCAGTGGTGGCCCGCGCGCACGCAAACTTTGTCATCGTCCAGCACGCTTGCAAGGTCATGCGCGTGAACGCCCGAAACGTTGAAAGAGACGACACCACCGCGTTCCTTTGGATTTCCGTAGATGGTCACCTCTTTTATCTTGGATAGTTTTTGTATCGCATACTCCGTGAGCTCGATCTCATGTGCGCGCACGTTGTCCATTCCAATACTCTGCAAATAGTCTATAGCCGCGCCCATACCGACACCACCGGCTATGTTAGGCGTCCCGGCTTCGAACTTCCACGGCAGCGCGTTCCACTCCGCGCCTTCGTACGTCACTTTGGAAATCATGTCGCCGCCATAGAGGAACGGCTCCATCTTTTCAAGAAGTTCGCGCTTTGCGTAGAGAACTCCTATGCCCGTAGGGCCACACATCTTGTGGCCAGAGAAGACGACAAAATCGGCGTCGCCAACGCGCACAGGCATGTGAGGCACGCTCTGCGCGGCGTCCACGAGCACGCGGGCGCCTTTCTGGTGCGCAATTTTTGTTATTTTTTCGATGTCGTTGATGGTTCCCAAAACATTCGAAACGTGCGTTACCGCAACGAGCTTTGTTTTGTTTGTGATTAGTTTGTCTAATTTATCAAGTTCTAAGTTCCCGTCCTTGTCTATCTCAATGAACTTCAGTTTCGCGCCCGTGCGCTTCGCGACGAACTGCCACGGCACGAGGTTCGAGTGGTGTTCCATGCGCGTCACGAGAATCTCGTCTCCTTTGCGGACGTTAGCGAGGCCCCACGAATACGCAACCAAATTTATGGCTTCGGTGGCGTTTCTCGTGAAAATAATCTGATCCCACGAATCGGCGCCTATGAATTGAGCGACTTTCCTGTGCGCATCTTCATACGCTTGTGTAGCCTCTTCGGAGAGCTTGTAAACACCGCGGTGGACGTTGGCGTTTGTGCGTTCGTAGTATGATTTCATGGCTTCGATAACATGCTTCGGTTTCTGCGAGGTCGCGGCGCTGTCAAGGTAAACGAGCTTGCGTCCGGAGAAGATGGGGAAGTCTCTGCGAATCGCGTCGGCGTCGATGTTTCCTTTATCTGTAGTCCTTTGCATAACAAACCCTCTTAAACAAGCTTTAAATGCTCTTTAGATGTGATTTTGGAGCTCACTAACTCGCGCACGCCTTCCCTGACGTCAGACACGCTTATCGCATTAACAACTGTCTCGAAGAACCCTTCAACTATTAGCGTTTCGGCCTCTTCGCGCGAAAGCCCCCGTGACATCAAATAAAACATCTGTTCCTCGTCTATCTTTCCGGTGGATGAGCCGTGCGAAGCGCGGACGTCATTGTTTTCTATCTCTAGGCTCGGAATAGAATTCGACATCGCTCCTGAACTCAGGTGCAGCGTGCGGTCGTGAAGCTGCGAGTCAGTTCCGTGAGCAACTTTCTCTATTCGGATGAGTCCGCGGCTCATCGACGAGGCGTCATCCTTGAGAACGCCGCGCGTCTCTATGTTTGCGCGCGTATTCGGCGCCTCATGGTTTGTGTTCGTTACGACGGAGAGGTGCTGTTTGCCAGTTCCGAAGTAAACTCCCTTGAGTTCGGACGAGGCTCCCGAACCTTCAAAGACCGTCTCTTCCTTGAGCTTGCTTGTACGTCCGCCCAAAAGCGCAAAGGTCCAGTTTATCCGCGCGTCGCGTTCGCAGCGGCCGTTTTTTATCGTATGGTCCCACGTCCCGTCTCCGAATCGCTGGACTGTGATAACGTTCACCTCGGCGTTCTCCTTTGCCACAACGTCAAGAGTTCCGTAGTGCGACGGCGCGTCTCCATCAAAAATTTCGCATATCGTGACGCGTGCATTGCGTTCTGCGACAATTACAGAGCGCGAACAGGCAGGCTCGCCAGCCGTGTGTTTAACAATAACGGGGTTTTCCGTGTTTCCATCGGCGTAAACAAAATATCCGTTGGTCCACGCGGCCGAACAGAACGCAGAGAACTTGTCTTTTGCGCCTGCTTTTTGTAATATTGGCCTGATCAAACCATCGTATTTTTCAAGTGCGTCAGGCATCGATACGGCGACAACGCCTTTCGGAGAAACAATGGAAACGGCAAAAGAAGACGGCTCGAAAAACGTAAAACCTTTGACATCCGTGTACTTCCACTCCTCGTCCTTGCGCGTCGGCAATGGAAGTTTGGCGAAGTTTTTTGCGGCCTCTTTTCTCACAGCCGTGCTCCACGAGGGTTCGCGAAGTTTTTTGAAAAACGATTCGAAGTTGATGGAGTTCTCTTGCTGAATTGCAAACACAACAACGCACCTTTATCCGACTGCCCCTTCCATCTCCATTTCTATGAGGCGGTTGAGCTCTATCGCATACTCCATCGGCAGTTCCTTCGTAAAAGCCTCGATGAAACCCTTCACGATGAGAGCCATCGCCTCGTTCTCCTTGAGACCACGGGACATCAGATAGAAGAGCGCCTCCTCGCTTATCTTGCCGACTGTGGCTTCGTGTGCTATGCTCACATCGTCCTCGTAGATCTCCATATATGGAACCGTATCGCTCGCCGAGCGTTCGTCGAGTATCAGCGCATCGCAACGTACGGACGATTTGACGCCTTTACAGCCCTTGCCTACACGAACGAGCCCTCTGTACGTGGTGCGGCCGCCGCCCATACTAACGGACTTTGAAATTATGCGGGACGATGTGTTCGGGGCCAAGTGTATAGTTTTCGCTCCTGCATCCTGATGCTGTCCCGGGCCTGCGAACGCTATCGACAAAATGTCTGCCTTCGCGTTCTGTCCGCGCAGTATTACGCTCGGATATTTCATAGTGACTTTGCTACCAAGATTCCCGTCTATCCATTCGACTGTAGCACCTTCGTACGCCATCGCGCGTTTGGTGACGAGGTTGTAGACGTTTGAAGACCAGTTCTGTATTGTCGTGTAACGGACTTTGGCGTCCTTGAGAGCGATGACTTCGACGACTGCGGCATGAAGAGAGTCGCGCGAATACGTAGGGGCGGTGCATCCCTCGACGTAGTGAACGCTCGCGCCTTCATCAACTATTATCAACGTCCGCTCGAACTGCCCCATACGCTCGGCGTTGATGCGGAAATACGCCTGTAGCGGAACGTTAACATGAACACCTTTCGGTACGTACAGGAACGAACCGCCGCTCCATACGGCCGAGTTCAGGGCGGCGAACTTGTTGTCCTCTTTTGGGACGACTGTGCCAAAATATTTTTTGACCAACTCCGGGTATTGCTTCAAACCCTCATCCATGCTAAGGAAGACCACACCTTTAGCTTCGAGGTCTTTGTTTATGGAGTGGTATACTGCTTCAGACTCATACTGCGCCGTGACGCCGCCAAGGAATTTTTGTTCGGCCTCAGGAAGACCCAAGCGCTGGAACGTTTTGCGTATCTGTTCTGGAACGTCCTCCCACTTCGTATCAGTGCGCGCAGACGGCTTGATGTAGTAAACGATCTCATCGAAGTTTATTCCTGAAAGGTCAGCGCCCCACGCAGGCATCGGTTTGTTCACGAACGCAGTGAGCGCTTTGAGACGGAACTCGAGCATCCACTCGGGCTCGTTCTTCTGCTCTGATATGGCACGGACAGTGCTCTCGCTGAGGCCTTTAGGCGTTTCGTATACGGAACGCACGTCGTCATGGAATCCGTAACGGTACTCCTGCTTGGAACGCACGAGTTCTTGTGAAACTGGCATAACATCCCCGTTTGTATAACACTGTTATACTTACAGGCGCCTGCGGTTATTTAAAGGTATTGCAAAAACCGTTCCTTCAAACCCCGACAAACCGCGCCAGCCGCGACCGCGCTTCCCGTTCGTTCTTCGCATCTACGATAGCCCGATTCTCGAAGAGCGTTATCCTCTTCTCGTCGGGGTAGACGTGCAAAACACCATCAAAAAGCCGTGTTTTCATCTTTTGCGATAGTCGTGTGCCTAACTCTTGCAAATCCATTTTTTGGCCAAACCTTATCAGGTAAGCGTCCCGGCCGCACAGCGCCGTCGCCGCAGGCGGCTTGTTAAGATATTCGTATGTTCCATTGCAGGCCGGGCAACCCTTCCGTAGAGGAACGTCTGTTTCCCTGATCTCTTTCCCAGATACGTCGATCAGTACGTTGCGCGGCGCTTCTCCTTTCAGGATTCTCAATGCTTCTTCGACTTGCAGTGCCGCAACCTTCTGCGCCGTGCGCGCGTCAACGCCTTCCAAGTCGCACGTCTCCAGAGGGCCCGGTTGCTGCGGCACGAGGCACCTGAAGCACGGC
>JACQIF010000083.1 GCA_016198635.1 Candidatus Aenigmatarchaeota archaeon | reverse complement strand
GAAAGGCATAATCAGGAAGAGTGATACTGAACTGGACGTGAAGACAGTTAACGTACAACGCGACGCCGTACGAAAAAACATCGCTGACGCGAAGGTCGGCGAAAGCGTTGAACTGCGCGGCGCGCTTGTGCAGGTTTTTGAAAGCAAGCCGTTCTACTTCGTCTGCCCGACGTGCGAGAAGCGCGTGCCTGAAGGGTCATGCGCAGAACACGGCTCTGTTGTACCGAAGCCTGTACTGATGGCCAGTGGCGTGATAGACGACGGCACGGGAAACATCCGCGCTGTATTCTTCCGCGAGGCGGCGGAGCGCGTACTTGGCCTAACTACCGACGAGGCGTTCAAGAAGAGCGGCAACGGCATGAACCCGCGTGTCGTCATAGAGTACCTGCAGAAATCTCTTGGGCGCGAGCTGGTCGTACGGGGCTATATGAAAGAGAACACGTTTTTCGAGCGCCCTGAAGTCATGGTCAACGAAGTCCTCGAGTTCAACCCGCTCGACGAAGCGAAACTCCTCGCTGGCGAGCTAAAAGCGGCATCTCCGTAGCGCCGCGTAGAGGAATAACGGCACGGCACTAAAGTTGCATTGACTATCTGGGCGTCTGAACGTAATATGGTGTAAAATGTGAGAGCAATGGTAAAGAAAAAAGAGGTCAACGATTCTTCAGCCCCAGAAACTGTTTTGGAAGTGTCCATACAGGAGCCTACACCGAACACAGAACCTGCCCAGACGGACGCAGTAGAGAGCGCTCCAGTTGAAGAGGCTAAAGTTTCCAGGAGGAAAAAGATTACCAATGTGGCCGATCTTCCTGGAGTCGGCGAGAAGACTGCAGAGAAACTCAAGGAACAGGGATTCGAGGATATGATGGCCATAGCGGCCGCTGGGACAGGCGAACTGGCCGAGCGTGCGGATCTTGGCGAGGCGACGGCCGCGAAGATAATACAGGCTGCGCGCGATGCGCTGGACATGGGCTTCGAGACTGCGGCAGATTTCTTGGTGAAGCGCACGCACATCGGCAAGGTGAGCACTGGCTCTAACGCACTCAATACGCTCATCGGCGGTGGCGTTGAGACGCAAGCGATAACAGAGGCGCACGGCGCATTCGGCTCATCGAAATCGCAGCTCGGTTTCCAGCTCTGCGTTAACGTCCAGCTGCCGCCGGAACGAGGCGGCCTTGGAAAGAATGCGATACTCATTGACACAGAAGGGACGTTCCGTCCGGAGCGCATCAAGCAGATGGCCGAAGCGCTCGGAATCGACCCAGAACAGGCGCTCAAGAACGTTTTCGTTGCGCGCGCGTACAACAGCGACCACCAGATTCTGCTCGTTGAGAAACTGGGCGACGAGATAAGGAAGCGCAATATAGGAATCGTTGTCATAGACTCGATAACATCGCATTTCCGCTCTGACTATCTGGGCCGCGGCACGCTCGCCAACCGCCAGCAGAAGCTGAACCGTCACCTGCATGCGCTGCAGCGCCTGGCAGACGTGCACAACGTCGCGGTATATATGACGAACCAGGTGATGGCCCGTCCCGACGTTCTGTTCGGCGACCCGACTGCGCCTGTCGGCGGACATATTCTCGGCCACTTGGCTACGTATCGTCTGTATCTTCGCAAGAGCAAAGGCGAGAAGCGCGTTGCAAAACTAATAGATTCGCCGTACCTGCCGGAAGGCGAGGCTGCGTTCGCTGTCAAGACAGAAGGGATACGGGATACGGAAGTTTAGTTATCTTTTCCAAAACGGTTTCCTGCGTTTTTTATTGTGTTTTCCTTTTAGAATCTTAATGATTACATAAATCACTAAGAATGGTATCGCAATCATGACAAGAAGGGCAAAAATCATCAAACTTACAAAAATGGACGTGAAAGGTCCACCAAAGAACGAAGAAGTTGGATGCATGCAGTCCAGATACCAATCTCCGAGTTTGATTGGCTGTGAAAGGCGATCCTTGTTCGTCTTCAGGTAGCAATTTTCATCTCCGAATGATTTGTTGTTAATGTAGAGTAGAACGGGTTCGATGCTAGGGGCGCAGACATCTTTCAGCAGTGCAAACTCTTTGTCAGTAAACGAGTATGTGAGGTTGCTATTGCGTTGTGGCGATATCTCTAGGAATGCGATGTTCTTTTCTTGGTAAATTGTTGCGACGGCGCCTATATTGTATCTGGTTGAGATGTTGGAATAATATTTTTCTACTCGAAGAGTACAGTTCTGTGCAGTACATATTTTGGTGTCCAGAAGAGACGTATTAACGCTACAATAGGCGGTTCCAATACCTGGCGGAAGGTGGGCTACTGCAGTTTCGGGGATGACTGCCATCCATAGAACGAAGATGCTAAACAGTATAATATACTGCCGTTTCGCGGGGTTCATTTAAATGCCACGCCTTCAGATTATGTCCTTCTCGCTGACGACCACGAAGTCGCTCACGCCCTTGACCGCCGAAAACGGAATGAGGAACCGCCCGCGCTCGTCTGACTGTAGGTTTGTGTCCACGGCATGCTTCGTCGGCTCTGCTAGAACGATGTTCATAAGTTCGCCTGACTCGGTTATGAACGAGATGTCTTGTACGACTCCGAACTTGCGCCCGTCCTCGCTTACAACGACCTTACCCATGATTTCGTGCCCGCGAACGCTGTCTTCTCCTATCATTTTGCAATCACCTTGTCGTGCGTATGTACGCGCATCTAATATTTAAAGGGTAGGTAAGCCGCCAACGCAACTGCGACGTCCGCTTGTACGAGCGCCAGCGCGAGCAACCCGCTGAAGAGCGTCGCCGCAATGTTGACTTCTGTCTTCCCTATTGTTCCGCGACGTTCCAGCGTAGCGCCAAGAACGGAATCAAAGAGGGAGCCTGCGAAACCGGAGAGCCAGATAATGGCTACTGTTGCTGCGTCAGTTATGCCCATCAACGGCGAAACGGCCGCGATGACGCCTGCCGCGACGAACGACACGAACAGGCCCCATAAGGAGACGCCTCCATCGGTTCCGCGCGGCACGCGGCGCAGCGTCGTTATAAGTCTCACATTAGGCGAAAGAACGCCCAGCTCGCTCGCAAGGTTGTCGGCCATCGCGCCTGCGACTGATGCAAGGAAACCGACAGGCGACGAGAAGACCACGAAAAGCAGCGGTGCGTACGAGCTGCCCAAAACGTTTTCTATGGAACGGCGGCCTTTGCGCGCCTCTGCGGTGCCGGCGCGCTCCTTGTGCTTGTACTTCCACTTCGTTCCCACAGAGCCGACTACGAAAAACAGCAGCAGGACCAGAAGCCATGAGACGCCGCGCGTCGACCATATGAAGACCGCTATTATGAACGCGCCGAAGGTGCCGCGGAACGTCAGGAGGCGGGACGCATATATTACAGCTGAAAGCACGCCGCACGCCAGAACTATGTTCACCAGCGTTGTCATACTCTCACATTTTCCCCTTCAAAACCATCTTTTCCACAAATGCCTTGAACTCGCGTTTGAACGTAACCTCGTTCATTCCCTCCGTATCGAACTTGTAATCGGCTTTTGCCAACAGTTCGGCCAGTCCGCGCTGCCCCTCGACCTTGTCGCGCGAGGTTAAATAGGCTTTGTCCTCGTGAGCGAAGCGGTGGCGGCGTACGCATCGTTTGAGGCGCTGTTCAAAGGAGGCTTCTATTGCGATTACAACAGGTTTTACCCCTGTCATGCGCTTCAGCTCCTTGAGCTGCACCGCTGAACGCAGGCCGTCTATCACTATGAGATCCTTTTTCGGATTCCCGCCTGCGCGTTCAAGGACGCGTTCAACGAGCACGCGTTCGCCACCGGCTTCGTGGAAGATGCCTGCGACTTCACGATCGGTGCGTTCGTTGTATGGAAGGCCGCGGACGGCGATTTCGTCACGCACGATGTCGCCGGATGCAACTGCACGCGCACCAAGTTCCTTGCAGACCGACAGGGCCGTCGTCTTGCCGGCGCACGGCATGCCTACGATTACGATTATCATGGTACATTATTGCAGGCTCTGATTAAAATGTGAGGGTTCACGTCCTATTCACAAGGTATTCACACGAATACATGTGAAGTACTTCGAACCCAGTTCGAAGATATTCACAGATTGTATGAGCAGTATATAACAGTGTTATATTACAGTGTCCGCGGCGCCTGCGAACTCTCACATTGTCTCTGTCTCACGCTACCCTTGTATCAGGGCGTTCTTGATGCTTGGCACGAGGCTGTAGACATAACCTTTCCCGCGCGGCACGCGCTCCACGAGTCCATCCGCAGCGAGCCGTTGCAGGATATTGTTAACAGACCGCACCGCGTGCTGCTTGGACTTGTACTTGTCCAACCCCATCCGCTCGGCTATTTCGGAAGGGTACATGTTGTCTTCCTGTGACATTGCTGTCACGATCTTTCTCTGTTTATACGGCAGGTCGCGCATGAAGTCCTTTGCCGGCGCCTGTTGCTCGCGCTGAACACTCACATTTGGTGCGGGGCCTCCTGCAGAGCCCAACGAACTTATCTTATTAGTCTCGTTCTCCATCGCTGTCTGGACTAATGCATCACAAAGCTTGAGTACCTCGCGCGGGAAGCCGCCAGAGCGTTTGTATATTCCCTGAACTACCTCTTCGGTGAAAGGCTTTATCCCGCTGCCTCCTTGTCCCTCTATCCTGCGTCTCACTAATTCGTTAACGTCGCTCTCGTTTAGTGCGACAAGCTCTACCCTGGTTGTGACACGACTACGAAGGGTTTCAAGGTTGCGTCGCAGTAATTCGTCCAGTGTCGGCAATCCAGCCAGCACGAGTTGCATTCTGTCACACTGATCTGTCACACTACGGAGCCATTCTAACGCTTCTGTGTCAGCCTCGTGGCCTTCGTCTATGAGCACAACCAGGTTTCGTTTAGCCTTATTATTCACGTAGCCAGCAAGGCCGTGAATATTCACGCGCTTGCCAATAAGCCTGTGAATGATGGACTGTGGGTAACGTTCTGTAACAAGCATAACGAGCTCTTCTGGTTTAGGCGGCTTCGGCGCGTAAATGACGTCATGGTCCTTCGCCAGCTCATCCTTAAAAAGCGATAGGAGCGTCGTTTTGCCGGAACCGGTGGCCCCTATGACCAAAGCGAACTTGTGCCCTTCGCGTATGTGGCGCGTCAGGCGCTTAACTTGGTCCTGATAGCCCACGAACGCGCTGGGCAGTATCTTAAGCGTGAACGGATTCTCTTTCCAGCCCTGCTTCTGGAGCCATTGGTCAGTGCTCTTCTCGTAAGCTTCGATCATGTGAATATCACGTGTAGTAAACGTGAATACTATGTGAATGCTCCTGTACTTAAACGTTACGGTATGAACGCAACGTGAATACTATGTGAATATCACGTGAATATGAACGCCGTTCACGCATGAACTCACGTTTTGTTCACGTTCTATTCACGAATGGTTCACAAAACATTCACCGTCAGCGGAAGCAAGGGGGTGCTATGAAGGTTGGCATACTTGACACGGTTAATCGTGTTTTCATGAACTATCGCGTCTTATGCTTGAAACGATGATTTTTGCAATGTGAGGTTAAACATAACGATATGTTGTGGAGACGCTACGAAACCGAATGTGAGGTTTTCGCTGCAGTTTGCGTTGAACCATGCCCAAAGAACCGTATGTGAGCATATTTCTCCATATCAAAAGACTGTGGAAAGGTGTTCCATGTATTGCATTCGTGCATAACTCTCACAAATGTGAGAGTATACGGAGCGGAAATCTCCATGTTCTAGCATATCGAAACGGTGTTGTACACCGTTCCGTTTGTCTTTTGTGAGGAAGTCTCCCGGAATGTGAGAGTTTAAAGTTGTGAGTACGGAACAAACAAGCGCGGATGTAGTGAAAACGAGTACACCGAGAGGGTAAATTGAAATGTGAGCGTAGAAGCTTAACAAATTTTTAGTGAGTTAGTGCCAAAAACGAATGTGAGATTATGAGTCAACGCCGTCGACAATCTCACTCGTTTTCAGGAGCTGCGCGAGCGGCGTGCCTTCGCGAAGGCGTTTAAGGGCTCCTGGACGCAAACGGACGACGCGAACGCCGAAAAAGTGACCGGCGTCGTTGCGCACGCCCACATTCTCCACGAAAGGCGCCAAAAAGCCTTCCAGATACCTATGAAGCGTCGTCGTGGGCACTTTCGCCTCCTGCGCAAGTTTCCGCAGCCATAAACCGTCGGGATAGGCTATAAGAGCCTCTATAACCCTTTTCACCTTCGCCTCGTCGTACGCTCGTATTGCCATCGTCACACTCTCATATGTCACGGAACGATGTTCCATATACTACCGCAGTGGTTATATAAGCTTTATCTTTCGGTCCGCTCTACGCACGTTATGCGCGCCTTTGTCGGAATCCCGCTTGCAGACGAGCTTGTAGAACGCACTGTCACGCTACAACACGAGGCCGAGCGTTACGTAAAGATGAAGATAGTAAAGACGCAGAATCTTCACTGGACCGTTAAGTTCTTCGCGAACGTCAGTGAGACACAGATAGAAGGCATTAAAAACGTTCTCGATGGTCTAAAAAGCTCTATAAAACCTTTTTCTATCTCGCTTCAGGGGCTTGGTGTGTTCCCTAACGAGGAGAGGCCGTCCGTACTTTGGATTGGAACACAGCCAGAAGAACCCTTCGCAAAGATGCTTCAGCAGGTAAATGTCGCACTGTCACACTACGCTTCTAAAGGACGTGAAGCGGTACCGCATCTGACAATAGGAAGGGTGAAGAGTGTAAGTGACCGTCCTGCATTCGAGAAACTTCTCAAACATCCTGTCACACTAGGTGAAATGGCAGTCGATCGGTTAGTCCTCTTCCAAAGCGTCCTGAAGCCTGAAGGGCCTGTTTATCAAAAGCTCTATGAGGTGAGATTAAGTGGATGACCGCCATCTGCGCAACGTGTCACTCTGTCTTTCGCTCATAGGGCTTTTCCTTTTGGCTGTCGGTGTCTCACTAAAGGAGCCGCGGCACGTTGAAGTGGGTAGTATAACATATGACATGAGGGGGATGAGTGTTTCTGTGACAGGGACGGCTATCAGTGTGACAGTTTCAGGAGAGAACATGTTCTTCAAATTGGTAGATGAAACTGGGACCATTAAGGTAGTCTTCTTTGAGAACGATTTAGTGAGACAGAATATTGGTGTTTCAGACATAGTCGATGGTGCTAAAATCTCTTTAGAAGGTCGTGTAGAACTCTATAGAGGCTCATTAGAGATTGTCGCACAGCGTGTCACT